>NZ_RZOL01000183.1:0-11983 GCF_004022985.1 Mesorhizobium sp. M7A.F.Ca.ET.027.02.1.1
ACTTCATGCGCATGGCGCTGTCGGACTGGCAGCCGCTGCCGCTGCCGCGCCTGCTCTGGCTCAACACCGGCGTGCTGGTGCTCAGCAGCGTCGCGCTGCAATGCGCCTCGGCCGCCGCGCGCAAGCGGCAGAGCGATATGGTCAGACTCGGCCTCGCCACAGCCGGGCTCACGGCGCTTGCCTTCCTGGTCGGGCAGTTGGTGGCATGGCGGCAGTTGGCCGAAGACGGCTATCTGCTGAGCTCCAATCCGGCCAACAGCTTCTTCTACCTAATCACCGGCATGCATGGCCTGCACATACTCGGCGGGCTGGTCGGTCTCGGCAGAACGACTGCCGGCGCCTGGAATGGAGCGCGGCCGGAACGGCTTCGCCTCGGCGTCGAGCTGTGCGCCATGTACTGGCATTTCCTGCTTTTCGTCTGGCTCGCCATATTCGCCCTGCTTGCCGGCTGGGGCGCTACGTTCATAGACATTTGCCGACAATTGCTGACCTAAGGGATCAAGCGGATGTCCGAGACTACAATGACGCATATCAGCCAAACGACGCCCCGGCCAGCGGGTTGGCAAGGCATTGCCGCCGACTGGTCCTCGGATCAGCGGGCGTTCAAGAACGTGTCATGGGGGAAGGCCATGATGTGGATCTTCCTGCTCAGCGACACCTTCATCTTCGGCTGTTTCCTGCTCTCCTACATGACCGCGCGTATTTCGACGCGCGTGCCGTGGCCCAACCCGAGCGAGGTCTTTGCGCTGCACATAGGCGGCTCGAATGTTCCGCTAATCCTGATCGCCATCATGACCTTCGTGCTGATCTCGAGCAGCGGCACGATGGCCATGGCGGTCAATTTCGGCTATCGCCGCGACCGCCGGAAGACGGCAATTCTGATGCTTCTGACCGCGGCACTCGGCGCGACCTTTGTCGGCATGCAAGCCTTCGAATGGACCAAGCTGATCACTGAGGGGGTGCGGCCCTGGGGCAACCCCTGGGGCGCCGCACAATTCGGTTCGTCTTTCTTCATGATCACCGGTTTCCACGGCACCCATGTGACGATCGGGGTAATCTTCCTGCTCATCGTGGCGCGCAAGGTCTGGCGCGGAGACTACGACACCGGACGGCGCGGCTTCTTCACCAGCCGCAGGGGTCACTACGAGAGCGTCGAGATCATGGGGCTCTACTGGCACTTCGTCGACCTGGTCTGGGTGTTCATTTTCGCTTTCTTCTATCTTTGGTGAGAGGCAGATATGGCTGAAGCAACCGCAAACGGCCTCGGACAACACGGACTTGGCGCTGGTCACGCCCATGAAGCTCGGACGGCTGCCCCCCATGCCGAGGTCCATCAGGAACACCCGATCAAACTCTATCTGGTGGTCTGGGCATGGCTGTTCATCCTAAGCGCCTGTTCCTACATGGTCGATTATTTCGGCCTCCACGGCTATCTCAGATGGTCGCTGATCCTGATCTTCATGATGCTCAAGGCGGGCCTGATCGTCGCCTTCTTCATGCACATGGCTTGGGAGCGGCTGGCGCTGACCTATGCGATCATCCTGCCGCCGATACTGGTGCTTGTGTTCGTGGCAATGATGGTCTTCGAAGCGGATTACACGCTTTTCACCCGGTTGGTGTTTTTCGGAGACGGGCCCTGAATCAAGAGCTGGGTGAGATCCAGCTGCCCCGACTTCAGTTGTGCGACGATGCTGCTTGCCGTTCGGTTGCCTTGAAACAACGGGCGGCTGGTCCATTTTCCAGATATCGGAAGCGACATCGGCAGAATGACTTCTCTCGTTCTACGCGCGTCGCGAAGTCTGGCAAGGGAGGCCAAGATGACGATCGCAAACAGATTAAGGGATTTCATCGACGGCAAGGGAATTTCCTACGACACCGTCGCCCATCATCGCACTTCAACAAGCCGGCAGTCGGCAATAGCCGCGCATGTGCCCGGCAGCATCCTGGCGAAATCCGTGGTCGTTCACCACGAGCTTGGCTATACGCTGGCCGTGGTTCCGAGCACCCACAGGATCGAACTTGGCAGGTTGCAAGATGTCATGGACAAGCGTCTCGGACTCGCCTCCGAAGACGAGGTGGTTTCGCTCTTCGATGATTGCGACACCGGCGCCATTCCGCCGATCGGCGCTGCCTATGATGTACGCGGTGATTGTCAAAGAAAGCCTCGCCGATGCCGCCGACGTCTACTTCGAAGGCGGCGACCATAGAACGCTGGTGCATGTCAGTGGCGCGGATTTCCGTAACCTGATCATGTGCGCACACCAGGCTCGCTTCAGTCACCCGGCTTACTGACAGTTTCGATCAGAACCGCCCCCTCGCCTGTGCGGCGAGGAGACTTTGCTCAAACCGCCGGCCTTGCGGGCGGCTCCACGACCTTGCGGTAGACATGCCAGGTGGCGTGACCGAGGATCGGCAACACGACAGCCAGCCCGACGAACACCGGCAGCGAGCCGATAATCAGGGCGACGGCGACGATCAGGCCCCACACGGCCATGGTGATCGGGTTCGCCAGCACCACACGCACCGAGGTGTGGATGGCTTCGTAGGCGCCGACGTCCCGGTCGAGCAACAATGGGAAGGCGACGACCGTTGTGCACAACACCACCACAGCGAAGACCAAGCCTATGGCGTGCCCCAGGATAATCAGCGTCCAGCCACGTCCGGTGGCAAATATTTCATTGATGAAGCCGGATATCGATTCAGGCGGAGCCGGGCCGAAAAGGTATTGGTAGAACATCTGCGCGGTCAAAAGCCAGGTGATGAAGATTGCAAACAGCATGATGCCGACCGCGGCAATGGCCGGCAGCGCCGGAGAATTCCTGACCTCGAAAGCATGCCTCCAGGAGGAGTCCACGCCGGCTTCCCGTCTGCGGCTGATTTCATAGAGGCCTATCGCCGCGAATGGGCCAATCAAGGCGAAACCGGAGACCAGCGGAAACAGCAACGGCAACGCATTGGCGCCCGAAGTCCAGGCGGCGAGCACGACACCCACGAGCGGATAGATCAGACAGAGAAAAACGATATGTGACGGTTTGACCATGAAATCGTCGACGCCCCGCCTGAGCGCGTCGAAAAGGTCGGAAACACCGATTTTTCGAATTTTGGTATGTTCCAGCGTCTCGCTGGCGCCTGCTATCACATGAAAGCTAGCCATGACCATTCCTCCAGACCAGGTCCGGTAAGGTCGCGGCTTCGCGGTGCTGCCGTTTGCGTGGCCACGCAAAACCGCGACCTGCACCGCAATCAACATACTCTCTTGCCAGAGACTTGTCGCCCTTTGTCAGAAGGGTCCCGGCGGTTCGGCTAGCTCTGGTGGTCTTTTTTCGATATTCTCAGTTCAAAGGTGAAGGTCATGGATGGAAGGACGCTTCTCATACTCGGCCTCGGCGTGGTCGCCCTGCTGATCCTGGGATTCTGTGCGATTCCTTCGTGATGTTCGAGCCGATTCTGGTCCGCAACGCCTTCAATTCGGCAGTACAGACTGGCTGCCTCATCCGACCAGTATTCCGTTAACAGCGGTCTTGCCGTCAACTCCAGTTGACGTGGACGCTCGCATCGCGATCGTATCGGCAAGCAGTATGGCAAAGATCGCGAAAAGATAGAAAATCGAGAAGGCAAACAGCGCCTTTGCAGGCTTCATCTCCTCTTCGGGAGCGATCAGGACCTTCCAGGCGTGCCAGATGAAACCCGCGCCCAATGCAGTCGAAACAATTCCATAGAACCCACTCGCGAATCCGAACGCCCAGGGCAGCACGCCGATTGGCGCCAGGAGCAGCGAATAGGCGAATATCTGTTTTCTGGTCGAGGCCAAGCCAACCACGTTCGGCATCATCGGGATACCCGCAGCGGCGTAGTCGCCGACCTTGAACAGCGCGAGTGCCCAGAAATGCGGCGGCGTCCACAGAAAGATGATCAGAAACAGGATGAAGCTTTCAACGCCGATCGCGCCAGTGGCGGCCGCCCAGCCGATGACAGGAGGAAGGGCACCCGCCGCGCCGCCGATGACGATGTTCTGCGGCGTCGAGCGCTTCAGCCACATCGTATAGATGACAATGTAGAAGAAGATGGTGAAGGCCAGCAGCGATGCGGCAAGCCAGCCCACCAGCACGCCGAGCGTGATGACCGAAAGTGCGGAAAGCACCAGGCCGAAGCCGAGGGCTTCACCCGGCGTGACGCGGCCTGAGGGAACCGGCCGCTTTGATGTGCGCGACATCAGCGCGTCGATGTCGGCGTCGTACCACATGTTGAGAGCCCCGGCCGCTCCTGCTCCGATCGCAATCGCACCGATTGCAATCACGGCGATGACCGGATTCATCGCACCGGGCGCCGCCATCAGGCCAACGAACGCAGTGAATACAGCAAGCGCCATGACCCGCGGCTTTAAAAGCGCGAAGAAATCACCCGCAGTCGCTTCCGAGAGGCGGATGTCGGTATCCTTGAGGCGGTTTTCCCTAGTCGACATCTCTGATGGAAGCACCTGGGCCATGATCCGAACTAAAGGCGCGAGCGAAAACTGAAAACCGGTCTTTGCTTACGCTGCCCTAGTTCGGATAAGATCACAGTAAAACAAGAGGTTAAACGCAGGACGGAGGTGTCAGGTCACTTGGAGAACGTTTTCAGATAGGCAATGACGTTGGCCACGTCCGCATCGTTCTTGAGGCCGGCAAACGCCATCTTGGACCCTTTTACCATGGCCTTGGGATCGTGAAGATAGGTCGTCAGTGTTGATTCATCCCATTTGAGGCCGGATTTGCCGGCCGCAATCATGGCATCGGAATATTTGAAATCTGGATGCGTCCCCGCGGTGCGGCCGATGACGCCGTGCAGCGATGGACCGATCTTGTTCTTGTCCTCCTCCACGATGTGGCAGGCCTTGCATTTGGCGAAGACCTTCTCGCCAGCAGCAGCATCCTGAGCCTGCGATGGACCGGCGACGAAGGTTGCAACAGAGATGACGGCGAAAAACGCGACTAAGCGCATGACTTTCCTCCCTGATCGTCAAATGTGCCCGAGACGATCCGCGCGTGCCGATCACACCAGCAATAGGCCTTGCACGGCGGAACAGATTATCCGCTTCTCCCCCCAAATGGAATTACGGCACCTATATACCACAGAGTCTGGCCGGCGGGTAGAAGAGGTCGACCGTACAAGGTTTAGGTGGCCTACAGTGGCTCAAGGTACATCCGTGTTGCAGCTGCCGGCTACCTGATTGACCGCTTCGCCGAACCCGGCGAGGTCGAAATCGGCCTCGCCGCGCCCCGCCAGCAGCCCGAACCGCCACGAAAGCTGGAGCCGGTTCGCGGCGACAAGGCGCCTGATGCCGTCGGCTCCATCGCGCACCAGCATCCGGCCGCGCGGCCCGACCGACCAGCTTTCATCGAACTTGCTCTCCTGATCGACCGTGATCGACATGGTGATCTTGCGGCTGGCCGAAACAGCGTCGTTCAGTTGCAGCCATTCAGTCCAATGCGGCTCGCCGTTTGCCCGGCAGGCAATCGTCAGGATCGGGCTGTAGCTCAAGGCACCGCCGCCGGTGATCAGCTTGTTGGTGGCATAGAGCGAGGCCGTGACGAGGCCGTCTTCACTCGTGCCGAAGCGCCAGTTGTCAGACACCGTGCCGGCCTGGGCAATGCCGCAGACCGAGACAAGGACCAGCGCGATTGCCGAAGCGTGTTCCAATTCGACGAACAGTCTCAACACGCCCTCCAACAACCAAGCGGCTTGCAATAGAAGCGCAGATAATGATCAAAGCTAGTCGCCACAGGCCGCCGCTCGCGAAGCATGGCGGCTGTTGCAGTTTGGCAACGAAAAAGGCCGCCTCGAGGGCGGCCTTCCTGTTTCAGCGGAGCGCTGGTGTTATTCGGCGGCCTTCTTCTTCGGCGCGACCTTCTTCTTGGGCTCTTCCGCGTCGTCGGCCTTCTTGGCGTCGGCCTTCTTGGCGGCGGCTTTCTTCGCCGGCTTCGCCTTGACGGAGGTCTCGTCCTCTTCGTCGTCGGCCATCAGCTCTTCCTTGCTGACCTTGACGTCGGTGACCGAAATCTGACCGAGCAGATGGTCGACCACTTTTTCCTCGAACATCGGCGCCCGCAGCGTGTTCAACGCTTCCGGGTTGTTGCGGTAGAACTCGAAGACTTCCTGCTGCTGGTTGCCCGGATAGCGGCGCACCTGCTCGAACAGGCCGCGCTGCAGCTCTTCGTCCGATACGGTCACGCCGGCCTTCTCGCCGATTTCAGCCAACACAAGGCCGAGGCGCACGCGGCGCTCGGCAAGCCGCAGATACTCGGCACGCGCCTCTTCTTCCGTCGTCTCTTCGTCGGCGAAGGTGCGTCCGGCTGCTTCCAGGTCACGATTGACCTGCGCCCAGATGTTGTTGAACTCGGCGTCGACGAGCTTCGACGGCGCCTCGAACGAATAAGCCGCGTCGAGCTGGTCGAGCAGCTGGCGCTTGACCTTCTGGCGCGTCATGGCGCCGAACTGGTTCTCGATCTGGCCGCGTACGACGTCGCGCAAGCGCTCCAGCGACTCCAGGCCGAGGTTCTTGGCGGTCTCGTCGTTGATTTCCAGCGCGCCGGGCTGGGACACTTCCTTGACGGTGACGTCGAAGGTCGCTTCCTTGCCGGCAAGATGCGCGGCCTGGTAGTTCTCCGGGAAAGTCACGGTGACCTGCTTTTCGTCACCGGCCTTGGCGCCGACCAGCTGATCCTCGAAGCCAGGGATGAATTCCTTCGAACCCAACACCAGCGGCTGATCGGTGCCCGCGCCGCCATTGAAGGCTTCGCCGTCGATCTTGCCGACATAGTCGATGGTGACGCGGTCGCCATTGGCGGCCTTGCCGGTCTTCGGCTCGTAGCTGCGCGCCGATTCGGCAACACGCTGGACCTGCTCGTCGATCTCGGCATCAGGCACGTCGAACACCTGGCGTGTCACCTTGATGTCGGAAAAGTCCTTGATCTCGATTGCCGGGATGATCTCGTAGTTGAGGCGGAATTCGAAGTCGGCGCCGCCGGCCAGGATCTTCTCGGCTTCCTTCTCGTCCTCGGTCATGATGACTTCGGGCTGCATGGCAGCCTTTTCACCACGCCCGGTAATGATCGAACGGGTCGAATCGTTGAGGATTTCGTTGACCACTTCGGCCATGAACGACTTGCCGTAGACCTTGCGCAGGTGTTGCACCGGCACCTTGCCCGGGCGGAAGCCGTTGATGCGGACCTTGTTGCGGGCATCCGAAAGCCGCGCCATCAGCTTGGCTTCCATGTCACCGGCCGGCACGGTGATCTTGATCTCTCGCTTGAGACCGGAGTTGAGCGTTTCGGTGACCTGCATCGTAAAACCTTTGTTTTCACCAATGAGACTGCCACGGCCTCTGCCGTTCACAGCCTGCCGGTATATTCTTGCCGGGAATGGCTTTTGGTACGGAACCTGGCGATTTGACCGAAAACCCGGCTCAAACTCTCCCAAACTGCGTTCCAAAATGTGAATAAGTTCTTGTTTTTCCTACTTCTTATCACATTCTGCAGAAGCGGATCGTCGCGTCCCGTCACATTTGACACGCCTTTTGTCACAGGCGAGGCCAATTTTCAACAGTCTTCGCATCCCGGCGAATAACCAGCATTTGGACCTGACCACATCTTGTCCCTGACCTCTACATCTTGTCTCCGACATTGACAGAATGATGGCCACATGGGATTGCCGGTCCATGCGGATGTGGCGGAACTGGTAGACGCCCTGGATTTAGGTTCCAGTGCCGAAAGGCGTGGGGGTTCGAGTCCCTTCATCCGCACCACCCTTCGCTCTTCGAGCTTCGGGTGGCGGGCCACCCGAATAGATGAAGGAGTGTCCTCCCGAAGCCTTGGCTAAGGAGGACCGGCGCCGTTCAGGCGGCGATCGGGTTGAGCTTCAGATGCTGGATCAGGATAATGGTCTTCGCGTCGATGATGCGGCCGTCGGCGATGCCGGCCAGTGCCTCGTCGAGCGGCATTTCCAGAACCTCGATGTCCTCGCCCTCTTCTTGCGCGCCGCCGCCGGCCGAGATGCGGTCGGCGGGTGAATAGCGGGCGATGAAGAACCAGAGACGTTCCGTGACGCTGCCGGGGCTCATATAGGGCGAAAACAGCCGCTCGACGTTCTGCAGCCGGTAGCCGAGTTCTTCCTCCGCCTCCTTGCGGATGCAGGTTTCGGGATCGTTTTCGTCCAACAGGCCGGCACAGGCCTCGATCAGCGGCTCGCGGTGGCCGGTGACGTAGGCGGGATAGCGGAACTGACGCACCAGAAGCACGGTCGAACGCAAGGGGTCGTAAGGCAGGATCACCGCGCCATCGCCGCGATCATAGGTCTGGCGGATTTGCGTCTCCCACTGACCGTCGCGCCGGCGGTAGTCGAGAACGGTCTTCTTCAGGACGGCCCAGTCGTCGGAGAGGATTTCCTCCGAACGGACGCGAATACGATCTTCCATCGTGGTCTCCATGCAAAAGCGCGTCGCGCTTTATGCACCTGTTTTATGCATGTCGCTCTCCCAAACCGGGCCACTTTTGGGCGCCATGCATTGCCGAGGCGTATCCGCGAACCGGCATTTCGGCAATCCCGTCAGTGATTGGTCCAGAACCCCTTTCACCGCCTCGTGTCTGGCGCAGGCGCCATCGGTCGCCTAAATAGCTGCGAACCCTCCCGGAGTTTCTCATGACAGCGTCGCTTTTCCAGTCGATCACCCTCGACGGCCTCACTTTCCCCAACCGTATCGCCGTCGCGCCGATGTGCCAGTATTCCGCCGACGACGGCTCGGCCAGTGACTGGCATCTCCATCACTGGATGAACCTCGCAATGTCCGGCGCCGGCATGGTCACAGTCGAGATGACCGATGTCGAGCGGCGCGGGCGTATCACCCATGGCTGCCTCGGCCTTTATTCCGAAGACAATGAAGCCGCCGCCCGCCGCGCACTGGATGCCGCACGACGCGTCGCCGCACCCGGCACGAAATTCGGCTCCCAACTCGCCCATGCCGGCCGCAAGGCTTCGAACCGCAAGCCGTGGGAAGGCGGCGGGCCACTGCAGCCAAACGAGGATCCCTGGCAGACCGTCTCCGCCTCGGCCATCCCCTACGACACCGGTTGGAACGTGCCGCACGCACTGGAGGACGAGGAGATCCTGCAACTGATCGAGCGCTTCGCCGAAGCCGCAAGGCGGGCCGAACGCGCCGGCTTCGATTTCATCGAACTGCATGCCGCGCATGGCTACCTGGTCTTCCAGTTCCTGTCGCCCTTGTCCAACCAGCGCACGGACCGCTGGGGCGGCTCGCTGGAAAACCGCATGCGTCTTGTCGTCGAGATCGCCAAGGCGGTGCGCAAGGCTACGCCAAAGCTGATGCTCGGCGCGCGGCTGTCGGTGATGGATTGGGTCGATGGCGGCTTCGACGTAGCGGACGCGATCGAAGTGGCCAAGGCGCTCAAGGACGAGGGCGTTGCCTATCTCTGCTGCTCGAGCGGCGGCAATTCGCCGTTGCAGAAATTGCCCACCGGCCCTGGCTATCAGGTGCATCTGGCGGAAGCGGTGCGCAAGGGTGCTGATATTCCGACCCGCGCCGTCGGCCTGATCGACGACCCCAGGCAAGCCGAAGCGATCCTCACCGAGGGCCGCGCCGACATGGTGGCGCTGGCGCGAGCCTTCCTGGCTGATCCGCGCTGGGGATGGCGTGCGGCGGCGACATTCAGCGAAACGATCCACCCGGCGCCGCAGCTCGCCCGTTCGGTGACCACGATGCAACATTGGATGAAGGCGGTGGGCTGAACGGTCCGCGCTCCCGACACGCGCGCCCCTCCTGTCTCCAGACAGCTTGACGGTGCTTCGCTGCTATTCCGTCCGCAAGCTGTTGGCGTGAGTGGGCGTGGCTGGGCTTGGGAGGAAACCTGTTCAGGGCATTCTTGCCGGTTGCAGCGCTGGCCGCAGGTTAGAGCCTTCAAACAGCCTCTGAGACGTTTGGGCGCAGGCTGGCGGCCATGGTTGCAACCAAATTGGCTGCTTTGCGTTGCGGCCATGATGGACAACAAACCTTTTGAAGTGCCGGTCGTCGTCGAACTTGGCCACGTCGGCAAATATCGCCACATCCGCAGCGCCCAGGAGGCAGCGGAGTGCCTGATGACGGTGTGGCCGCTCAATCGCGGCCCGCGCCATCGTGATGCCCTCGACACTTGCCTCAAAGTGCTGGAAGGTTATCGTTCGACAGCAGATGCGCGCCGGGCGCTGATTGAAGCCGCCAAGGAATCGGAAGTGCTGGTGCCCGACGACAGACTGCCCGACGACCGGCTGCATTGAGCAGACGGACCTTTCAACCGGAGGTTTTCCATGGCGAAGCTGACTTACAAGATCGTCGAACATGACGGCGGCTGGGCCTACAAGGTCGGAGCGACCTTTTCCGAGACGTTTCCCACGCATCAGGACGCATTGCGTGCGGCCGAAATCGCCTCGGCCGAGCAGCAGGTCGCCGGAGCGACCGACGGCATCCAGTATGAGGACGCCGAAGGCAAATGGCACGACGAACTGGCCGACGGCCGCGACCGGCCGCAGACAGAAGTCTCAGATTAATTTATGCGGCTGATGTCGAGCGGCCAGGCAGGACGCCAGCCGCAGCCGTCCAAAGAGAGGACGGGCTAGCGGCCAGCCACGAGCCTTGCGGACTTGCTCTTGAAGATGGCCTTCCAGAAAATCGGTATCCGCTTTTCGGAAATCGCGTTCTGGCTATTTGCCGCAATACTGATCGTTGACGTTTTGCCCAGCGTTAGCGTCCGGGCCTGGCGTGTTGTGGGCACATGGGCCTATTGCGCCGGTGTTGCCTTGGGTGTTCAACCCGGAGCCGTCACGGATGCTTCCCGTGGTATAGGGGTCGACAGTTGTCTGGTCGTTGTTGCCGAACAGCCACCAATCACGATTGTTGGAGTACCTGTCGTCCAGTGACTGCGCCATCGCCGATGTTGCGAGACCGATCGTCAGAACAGATGCTGCGAGAATTTTTGTAACCATTGAATCACTCCGTATCTTAGCCGCCTTGGTGCGGCACTCACAAAACCCGGTAGTCAGCCGAATGGTTCCTTGAAATTGTCGTGAGGCTCGGGTGAGACCCTGACCAGCAAGCCGCCGGCCGGCGATGCGCTCGATGAATGCGGCGGTTCGCTCCGGGGCCACGAATTGCGGCATGTGCCCTATTCCTCGAACAGTTCGAACCTAGATCCTTGACGTCATCGGCTCGCCTTGGCGGCGCGAAGATGACATTGCGGCCACCGTCGCGCCGCGCTATCTCAGACCACTCGCCTTCCCAGGCCACTCGCCTTGCCGGAGCCTTCCATGCCTGAAATCGTGACCGCCGCCATGCTCGTCATTGGCGATGAGATTCTGTCCGGCCGAACCAAGGACAAGAACATCGGCCATCTCGCCGACATCATGACGGCGATCGGCATCGACCTGAAGGAAGTGCGTGTCGTCCCTGACGAGGAAGACGAGATCATCGCCGCGGTGAATGCCGTGCGCAGCCGTTACACCTATGTGTTCACCACCGGCGGCATCGGTCCGACGCATGACGACATCACGGCCGATTCCATATCCAAGGCTTTTGGCGTGCCTTGCGAATACGATGCCCGGGCCTATGCGATGCTGGAGGCAAGCTATGCCGCGCGTGGCATCGAATATACGCAGGCCCGCAAGCGCATGGCGCGGATGCCGCGCGGCGCCGATCTCATCGACAATCCGGTGTCGGTCGCACCTGGCTTCCGCATCGGCAACGTCCACGTCATGGCCGGCGTGCCATCGATTTTCCAGGCCATGCTCGACAATGTCGTGCCGACGCTGAAGGCCGGCACGAAGATGCTTTCGGCGACCGTGCCCTGCCCGTTCGGCGAAGGCCTCATCGGCGGGCCGTTGGGTGATATCCAGAAAGCGCATCCCGATACGATCATCGGCTCCTACCCGAAATATGGCGACGGCAAGTTCTGGACCGAAC
>NZ_RZOL01000184.1:0-11895 GCF_004022985.1 Mesorhizobium sp. M7A.F.Ca.ET.027.02.1.1
GCGGTGAAGCTTTCATATATCGAGGCTTCGACCAGCAGCCGCGACGACGAGGTGCAGCGTTCGCCATTCAGCGAATAGATCATGAATACGGCGGCGTCGGCGGCGCGCTCGAGATCAGCGTCGGCAAAGACGATCACCGGGTTCTTGCCGCCAAGCTCGAAATGCACGCGCTTCAGCGTGTCGGCGCCTTGTTTCATGATCATCGAGCCGGTGCGGCTCTCGCCGACAAAGCCGATCGCCTTGATGTCGGGATGCTCGGTCAACGCCTTGCCGGCATCTTCACCCAGGCCGTTGACCAGGTTCCAGACACCCTTCGGCAGGCCGGCCTCCTCGGCGATCTCGACCAGCAGGCGGGCGGTCAGCGGCGAGAATTCAGCCGGCTTATGAACCACGGTGCAGCCGGCCGCCAGCGCCGGTGCGATCTTCCAGGTCGACAGCATGAACGGCGTGTTCCACGGCGTGATGATGCCGACCGGGCCGATCGGCACCCGTGTGGTGAGGTTGACCTGGCCCGCGGTCCGCAGCGTCTCGCCGTCGCGCGCTTCGGGCGCACGGTCGGCGAAGAAGCGGAAATTCTCGGCACCCCGCAACGCCGCCTTGGCCATGAACTTTAGCGCCTGGCCGGTATCCATGCATTCGACGAAGGCTATCTCCTCGGCACGCGCCTCGATCGCGTCGGCGATTCTGTGCAGCAGCTTCTTGCGCGCTTCGCCCGGCATGGCGGCCCAGGCCGGAAACGCAGCCTTGGCTGCCCTGGCGGCGCGGTCGATGTCGGCGGCTCCGCCGCGCGCGACGCTTGCCAGCGGCTTCAGGTCGACCGGCGACAGCGTTTCGAACGTCGCGCCGTCGAGCGCCGGTACCGCCTCGCCGCCGATCTGGTTCAACACGCCGTCGCGCTTGAAGCGGGCCAGATAGGCCTCGGCCTTGTTCAGATTGCCTTGCAGGTCGGACATATCGGGTTCCGTCACTTGCCGCGCAGTCGCGGGTGGATTGCGTTTCTCTTCCAACTCAGCTCCGGGTCGATTTCCCGGATTTCGAGCGACAGGGCGAAATGCGGGGTCTCGAACAGGGTGGCAAGGTATTCGCTCACCGCCGCGAAGACGGCCTCGCCGGTCCGCTTCTTCTCATCAGGGCTGCGGCCGGTGCCGATGCGGAACGACATGTCGAGAAAGGCGTTTTCCGGCAGACTGTCGGCCATCGCGTAAGCCTCGGCGCGAAAGGCCCGCACTCGCACGGCGCCGGTCTCGAACAGCCCGGTGTCCAGCACGGTGCGCAACACCAGCGCGCACAATTCGCCCATGTCGACCCTGGCATCGAGATTGGCTGAATACTCGATGGAAAAGTGTGGCACGGCGTTTCCCTGGTCTATTGCTTTTGTTGTAGTTAACGCGTTAATTACATGCAGCGCCGACGAAGTCAAGTCTTGCATCGGCCTTGGCGCAACGATACGGGATGGCAGCAACGGGCCCTGGCAGGCGGATTCGGCTGAGGGAAGGCCTGTTTTCGATCGCAAGCGTGGGAGGCTCTTTTCTTGCTGCCTGAAAACACCCGTCGTTCCCTGCCGATGGCGCTGCTTCATGCCCGCGAAGCGGTGATGGCGCGGTTTCGGCCGATGCTTGCGGCGCATGACGTGACCGAACAGCAATGGCGCGTGCTGCGCGTGCTGAGCGAAGCCGGCCCGGTCGAGGCGACGGAACTCGCCGACCGCGCCTCGGTTTTGCCGCCCAGCCTGACGCGCATCATCAAGGCGCTCGAGGGCCGCAGATTCATCACCCGCAACAAGGCCGAAGGCGACGGCCGACGCGTCGTTCTAACCATTGCGCCCGCCGGTTCCGCCCTGATCGACGCCCTGTCGCCGGAGCGTCGCGTCATTTATGACGACATCGAACAGCGCTTCGGCCACGAAAAGCTCGAGCAGTTGCTCGATCTGCTGGAGACGCTGATCGACGGCGAGAGCTGATCGTTCCGGCTACCGCAGAGGTTTCGACGGTCGCTTGGTTGACGGCCCGCATACCTTGAAAATGGCCGAAACACCCGATGGGGGTCAGCTAACCTCGCAACCTCGCCCCTTCCGGATCGAAGAACGGTATCGGCGCCGCGACCGCACGCGTCGGCTTACCACCGATATCAATGCTCAATTCGGTGCCGACAGCCGTGAAGGGCAGCCGCAGATGCGCGGTGGCCAGCACCTTGCCGAGGGAATAGCCGTGGTCGCTGTAGGTGACGATGCCGGCGTCCTCGCCATCGGCCAGAATCCTGGCATCGGCCGCGGCCGGCTTGTCGCCGTCGAGGATCAGTCCGACCCATTGCTCGTCGAGGCCCTTGTCGCGAACCTTGAGCAAAGCTTCGCGGCCGATGAAATCGCCCTTGTCGAACTTGATCCAGCGGTCGAGGCCGACATGGAACGGGGTGCGGGTCTCGTCCATGTCGATGCCGTGCGCCGGATAGGCCTTTTCCAGGCCCAGCGTGAACATCGCCAGCACGCCATAGGGTTTCAGGCCAAAGTCACGGCCGGTGCGCATCAGCGCGTCCCAGAGAGAGGCCGCCTCGTCGGCCGGCACGAACAGTTCGAAGCCGAGTTCGCCGGTGACGCCGGTGCGCGAGATCAGTACTCTCGTGCCGTTGATATGGCCCGACGTGAACGACCAGCGCTTCAGTCCATCCAGATCGGCATCCGCGATCAACGCTTTCAGCAGTTCGCGCGAGCGCGGACCCTGGATGGTCGGGAAGGCGATGGCCGCCGTGATGTCGGTGACATAGGCCTTGCGGCCCTGAGCGTGATGCTGCAGCCAGGGCAGCATCTTCAGGCGGTTGACCGAGCCGGTCACCAGCATGAAGTGCTCCGGGCCCAACCGAAACACGGTGAGGTCGTCCATGATGCCGCCATCCTCGCGGCAGACCGTGGAATAGCGGACCTGGCCCGGTTTCATGGCAGCGGCATTATTGACGATGACATGGTTGACCAGCGCCTCGGCCTCCGGCCCCTTGATATCCATCTTGCCCATCGTGCTGAGATCCTGCACGCCGACATTCCTGCGGGTGTTCAGGTGCTCGTCGGCAATGCCGGAATAAGTTTTGGCCGAGATGAAATCGCCCCCGACACGACCCATGGTCGCGCCCAGCCCGACGATGCTGCTGTAGAAAGGGGAACGCCGCTCAGCCAAGGAAGTCTCCATCGTTCAAGAAAAACGGCAGCGCCAGGCAGCGCTGCCGGAAGGCATCTGTTGTCGTTCTCAGCTGCCGTAGACGTCGAAGGAAAAGTATTTGTCGTTGATTTCCTTGTACTTGCCATTGGCGCGCAGCGCGTCGATGGCCGCATTGAGCTTGTCGGCCAACTCCTTGTTGCCCTTCTGCAGGGCGATGCCGACGCCGGGGCCGTGTATGGCCGGATCGGCCGTCAGCGTGCCGAGCAGCTTGCAGCAGGCGCCGTCTGGCTTCTTCAACCACTCGGTCAGGATGATCGAGCCGTCCATCATCGCGTCGAGGCGGCCATTGGCCATGTCGGTGCGGGCATCGTCGCCCGTCGGATAGGCCTTGACCGTCGAGCCTGCATATTTCTGGTCGGCGAATTTCTGGTGGATGGTCGCGGTCTGCACGCCGAGCGCCTTGCCTTTCAGATCGTCCGGCGAGGTGCCTGATATGGTCGAATCCTTCGGTACGGCGATGGCCGGCGGCGTCTGGTAGTATTTGTGGGTGAACTCGACCTTCTCGGCCCGCTCGGGCGTGATGGTGATGTTGATGATGGCGTCGAACTTGCCGGCCTGCAGCGCCGGTATGGAACCATCGAAATCCTGCACGCTGAACTCGCATTCGGCCTTCATCTCGGCGCATAGCGCCTTCCCCAAGTCGATGTCGAAGCCGCCCAGCGTGCCGTCGGCACTGGCGTAATTGAAGGGCGGATAGGCGCCCTCGGTGCCGATCCTGAGTTTTTTGTCCTGGGCGGAGGCGGCGCCCGTGGCAAGGGTGAGAGCGACGGAAGCGGCAAGCACGAAACGACCGAAAAGACGCATGTTCGAGTTCCCCGTTGAAAGCGGGAAGTCTACGGGCTTTCATGATCCCGGCGGAGACGGAAACGACATGCGCTGCGGCGATCGCGGCGCGGCGAGCGGACCAAGCCCTCACGATTGGTCGTGCGTTAGCCGGCGCGCTGCTTGTTCGTCGCTGTCCGGTCGATGCCGAGTTCGCCTGCCGAGAGGACAACGCCAAATTTTTCGTTGGCTTCCTCGACCGTATAGTAACCCAACGCCACGTCGCGCAGCACCAGATCCGGATCGCGCTGCAGCGGATCGCCGTAGCCGCCACCGCCCGGCGTGCCGACACGCACGCGGTCGCCGGCCTTGAGCGCGATGTCCTGCTCCTTGGACAAATGCGGTGGTACATGTTCCTCGCCGTTGCGGAAGACGGTCACCATGTTGACCGCGCCATCCCTGCCGCCGAGTGCGCCTTGGGGGCCGAAACGGCCGTGATCCATGACGAAAGAAGCACGGGCGTCACCGCGCAGGATTTCGACCTCATAGGCGAGCCCGAATCCGCCGCGATGCTTGCCGGCGCCACCCGAACCTTCGCGCAGGGCATAATGGCGGTAGAGCACAGGAAAGGCCTGCTCCATGATCTCGACCGGCGGCGATTTGGAAATGCCGATGGTCGAGCAGCCATTGGTCAGCCCGTCATGGCCTGAATTGCCGCCATAGCCGCCGCCGGAGATCTGGTACATGACGTAGTCGCGGCCGCGCGCCGGATCGTTGCCGCCGAGCGCGAAATTGCCGCTGGAGCCGGCGGGCGCCGCCGTCACCTTGTCCGGCAACGCCTGCACCATCGCCGCGAACACCGCTTCCGCGATGCGCTGCGACACTTCGGCCGCGCAGCCCGATACGGGGCGCGGATATCTGGCATCGAGGAACGTGCCTTCCGGCCGCTTGACTTCAAGCGGTTCGAAGGCACCGGCGCTGATCGGCACATCAGGGAAAATGTGGCGCATGGCGAGATAGACCGAGGACAAGGTCGTCGCCAGCACACTGTTCATCGGCCCGGCGCAGGGCTCTGACGAGCCGGTGAAATCGAAGGTCAGCGTATTGCCTTTTTTCTCGACGGCGAGCGCGATGGTCAGCGGCTCGTTAACCACCCCGTCGGAATCGACAAACGCCTTGGAATGGTAGATGCCGTCGGGAATGGCTGAGATGTTGGCGCGCATCTGCTCGGCCGCGCGGCGGCGCAGTTCGGCGATCGCCTCGACAACCGTTTCATCACCGTAACGATCCAGGATCCCATTGAGCCGGTCCTGGCCGATCAGCAGTGCCGCAGCCTGGGCGCGGATGTCGCCGATGCGCTGGTCGGCAACGCGGATGTTGGAGCAGATGATGGCGTAGATTTCCGGATCGAGCACGCCCTTCTTGAACAGTTTGACCGGCGGCAGTCGCAGGCCTTCCTGCTCGACTGCGGTCGCCGAGGCCGAAAAACCGCCCGGCACCGAACCGCCAATGTCGGGCCAATGGCCGGTGTTGGACAGCCAGCAGAAAATCTTGCCGTCCCGGTAGACCGGCATGGCGAAGCGCACATCCATCAGATGGGTGCCGCCGAGATAGGGGTCGTTGACGATGTAGATGTCGCCCGGCTCCGGGGCCAAGCACCGGCCATCGGCGATCATCTCGATCACCGTCCTGGTCGAATATTGCATGACGCCGACGAACACCGGCAGGCCCTGGCTGCCTTGCGCGATCAGCGAACCATCGACGGCCGAATAGATGCCGTCGGAGCGGTCATTGGCCTCGGCGATGACAGGCGAGAAGGCGGCGCGCGAGAAGGTCAGGTCCATCTCGTCGCAGACCTGCTGCAGTGCCGCCTGCAGGACCGAAAGGGTGATGGCGTCGAGCTTTGCCCTATCAAGATTTGGCATCTCAGGCCTCGCCAATGTCGATGATGATGTTGCCGTCGGCGTCGCTGCGTGCGCGGTCGCCGGGCTCGAGCACGGTGGTGGCATCCATCTGTTCGAGGATCGCCGGCCCTTCGATTTCAGCGTCAAGCGGCAGCTTTTCACGCGCGTATACCGGCGTGTCGTGCCATTGGCCGGCGTACCAGACCGGCCGGATCTCGCGCCGCGCCTCGTCGAGCGTTGTTGCGCGCCCAGCCGGGTCGATCAGGCGCGACAGGTCTATCGACGGGCGGACGCCCGTCACCGAGGTGTTGAGATTGACAAGGTTGGCGCGGATTTCCGGCAGTTCGACCTTGAAGCGGGCAAAATAGGCCTTTTCGAAAAGCTGCTGCAGCGTTGCCCGAGTCACCGATGAGGACGGCAGCGGCACGTTGATGATGTGGGTCTGGCCGACGAACTGCATGTCGGCGGAGTGCGTGACGCGGATCGTCTCCGGCTTCACCGCTTCCTTGCCGATCAGCTCTTCGCCTTCGTTCCGGTGCCGTTCCAATACGGTGCGAAGCTGTGTTTCGTCGAGCACCGCCACCGGCTGGTTGACGGTGTTGACGAAATCATGGCGCAGGTCAGCGACGACGCAGCCGAGTGCGTTGGTGATGCCCGGACGCGCCGGTACCAGCACCTTGGGCAGGCCGAGTTCGCGCGCCAGGGCCGTTGCGTGCAGCGGGCCGGCGCCGCCAAAGGCGAACAGCGTAAAATCACGAGGGTCATGGCCGCGCGATACCGAGACCATGCGGATGGCGCCCGCCATCTTCATGTTGCCGAGCCGCAGCACCGCGCCCGCCGCCTCGACGCCGGACAGGCCGGTCGCCTTGCCTATCTTGTCTTCGAAAATGCCGGTGACGCGCTCTGATGTGACGGGATTTTGGACCGCCAGCAGCTTCTTCGGCGCCAGCCGGCCGAGCACCAGATTGGCGTCGGTGATGGTCGGCTCGAGACCGCCGCGTCCGTAGCAGATCGGGCCGGGATTGGCGCCGGCACTTTCCGGACCGATCTGGATCAGGCCGGCCGCATCGACGCGGGCGATCGAGCCGCCGCCGGCGCCGACCGTGTGCACCGCCACCATCGGCACATGGATCGGCATCGCATATTCGATCTCGATCTCGTTCGAGACTGCCGGCTCGGCATTGCGGATCAGCGCCACGTCGGTCGAGGTGCCGCCCATGTCATAGGTGACGAGGTTTTCGAAGCCGGCGCGTTTTCCCGTGTAGGCGGCGGCGATGACGCCGGAGGCCGGGCCGGACATGACCGTCTTGGCCGATTCACGTGTGACGAAGCGGGCCGAGATCATGCCGCCATTGCCGTTCATGATCAGGAAGTCGCGGGCATAGCCTTTCGCGCCCAATTCCTTGCGCAGCCGCTCGACGTAGCGCTCGAGGATCGGCTGCACGGAGGCGTTGACCGAAGCGGTCACGCCGCGTTCGAATTCGCGCGCTTCCGACAGCAGCGCATGGCCTGCCGTGATGTAGCCGTTCGGCCAGAGTTCGGTGGCGATTTCGACGGCGCGCCGCTCATGTGCCGGGTTGGCGTAGGAATGCAGGAAATGGATGACCAGGGATTCGCAACCGGCCGCTATCAGCGTCTGCACTGCGTCGCGCATCTCGGTCTCGTCGAGCGGCGTGCGCACCGCGCCCGATGCTTCGACGCGCTCCGAGACTTCGAGCCTGAGATTGCGCGGAATGATCGGCACGAAGCTGCCGGTCATGCCATAGGCCTGCGGCCGCGTGCGCCGGCCCAGTTCGATCACGTCGCGAAAACCGCGCGTGGTGATCATGCCGGTTTTCGCCAGCCGGCGTTCGAGCACCGCATTGGTGGTGGTGGTCGTGCCATGCACGATGAGGTCGATGCTATCGATGGCAAATCCGGTGGCGCCGAGTGCCGAAACCACACCGAAAGCCTGGTTGTCCACCGTGGTCGGCGTCTTGGCCAGATACACCCGGCCGCCGTCGCTTCCGTCGATCAGGAGCAGGTCGGTGAAGGTGCCGCCGACATCGATACCGGCGACGACATTTCCCCGGGAATTGCGCGCTTGCGCCGAAATATTCTCTTCCATCGTCGAAACCCGAAATGCGCGGACTACGGATATGCGCCAGTTTGGAAAGCTGTTTTAAGGGAGCATCTTGACGCAAATATCGTTTGTATACTAATAAATTCCGGACACAAGAGCTTGCCGCTTTGCAGTGTGCGAACAGCCCGCCGGGATCTGAATGGTCCGGGCGTGCAGGTGAAAGTTTGGCGCCCGCGTCCACGGTTGGGCCAGAAGGTTGGTTTTGATGAACACCACATCCGCTCTCAACACCGTCGGCGCCCGACCGCTGCAGTTCCCGATTCCGGCCAACGTCTATGCCGAAACCGTCGTCTCGGTGAAGCACTATACCGATCGGCTGTTCTCGTTCCGCATCACCCGTCCGCAGTCGCTGCGCTTCCGCTCCGGCGAGTTCGTCATGATCGGCCTGCCCAATGCCGAGAAGCCGGTGTACCGCGCCTATTCGGTGGCGAGCCCGGCCTGGGACGAGGAGCTGGAATTCTTCTCGATCAAGGTGCCGGACGGTCCGCTGACCTCCGAACTGCAGAAGATCCAGGTCGGCGATACGGTTATCATGCGCCAGAAGTCGACCGGCACGCTGGTGGTCGACGCGCTGACGCCGGCCAAGCGGCTGTTCATGATCTCGACCGGCACCGGCATCGCGCCTTTCGCCAGCCTGCTGCGCGACCCCGACACCTACGACAAGTTCGATCAGCTGATCCTGACCCATACCTGCCGCGACAATGCGGAACTCACCTACGGCCAGGAGCTGGTCGCGGCGTTGGAAAGCGACCCGCTGATCGGCGAACTGACCACTGGACGCGTCACGCTCTACAATTCGACGACCCGCGAGGACTCAGCGCGCATGGGCCGCATCACCGCGCTGATCGGCTCCGGCAAGTTCTACAGCGATCTCGGCATCGACAAGCTCAGCCCGGAAACCGACCGCATCATGATCTGCGGCTCGATGCATATGCTGAAGGACGTCAAGGAACTGGCCGAAAGCCTTGGCTTCGAGGAAGGGTCGCTGAGCCATCCAGCGACTTTTGTCGTCGAGCGCGCCTTCGTCGGCTGAGACGCACCAACATCTCGAAGTCTATGTTTTTGACCGCACGGTCAAAAATTGCTGCTTTCGCCGCCTTTTTCGGTTATGACCGCCCGCAGGACTCGTGAAGTACGGCTTCACGGGCTATCTTCGGCACACGTCGCTGAATGAAAGGGCAGGAGATGAGCAGCACAATCCGCGAAGCCGATGTCGGCTCGTCCAAGGTGACGCCGCTGCCCGCGCGTGCCGCCGCCAACACAGCCGTTCCCCCGGACCATCGCATTGCGCGCAATCCAGGCATGAAGCTCGACCTCGGCTTCATGGAATCGGTGCGCAGCGTCAATCGCTCGGCGCTGGAACGGCGCGTCGCCAGCCTGACCAAGCGGCGCTCGATAAAGGCCGACAACCAGGCGGCCTGGCTGCTGCGCGCCGTCGCCTGCATGGATTTGACGACGCTGAATTCCAACGATACCGAGGAGCGTGTGCGTCGGCTCTGCGCCAAGGCGATCAATCCGTTCCGCCGCGACATCGTCGAGGGCCTCGGCATATCAGGTGAAACCATCCGCCCGGCCGCCGTCTGCGTCTACCATCCCTTCGTTGCCACCGCCGTCGATGCGGTGCGCGGCACCGGCATCCATGTCGCCGCCGTTTCCACCGCCTTCCCGCATGGCCTTACGCCGCTGTCGACCCGCCTGCAGGAGATCGAGGCCTCGGTCCGCGACGGCGCCGACGAGATCGACGTCGTCATCCCGCGCGGCCTGGTGTTCGGGGCCAAGTGGCGGGAGCTTTACAACGAGATCGTCTCGATGCGCGCCGCTTGCGGTGACGCGCATCTGAAGGTCATCCTCGGCACCGGCGACCTCGCAACGCTGCGCAACGTCATGCTGGCCTCGATGGTGGCGATGATGGCAGGCGCCGACTTCATCAAGACCTCGACCGGCAAGGAAAGCGTCAATGCGACGCTGCCCGTCGGCCTCGCCATGGTGCGCGCCATCAGGGCCTATTTCGAGGAAACCGGCTATCTCATCGGCTTCAAGCCGGCCGGCGGCATTTCTACCGCCAAGGCCTCGCTCGACTGGCTGGTGCTGATGAAGGAAGAGCTCGGCCGGCCATGGCTGGAGCCAGACCTGTTCCGCTTCGGTGCGTCGAGCCTCTTGACCGACATCGAGCGCCAGCTCGAGCACCATCTGACCGGACACTATTCGGCCAATCATCGCCACGCGATGGCTTGAGAGATTTACCCCCACCCGATCGGCAAGCCGATCGACCCTCCCACAAGTGGGAGGGGTGAAGGAGGCGCCCAATGAACATTCTCGACCGCTACCACGCCATGGAATACGGCCCGGCGCCGGAAGCCCGCAACGAGGCCGACGCCTGGCTTGCCGCGCGCGATTTCGGCAAGGCGCTGTTCATCGGCGGCGACTGGAAAGCCGCGTCCGGCGGCAAGACCTTCAAGACCAGCGAGCCGTCTTCCGGCAAGCTGCTGGCCAACGTCTCGGACGCCAATGCCGCCGATATCGACGCGGCGGTTGCGGCCGCCGCCAAGGCGCTGCCGAAGTGGTCGGCAGCCTCAGGCTATGTCAGGGCCAAGGTGCTCTATGCCATCGGCCGCGCCATGCAGCGCCACCAGCGCCTGTTCGCGGTGCTTGAGACAATCGACAATGGCAAGCCGATCCGTGAAAGCCGCGACATCGACGTGCCGCTGGCGATCCGCCATTTCATCCACCATGCCGGTTGGGCGCAGGCGCTGGACAAGGATTTCCCCGGCCACAGGGGTGTCGGCGTGGTCGGCCAGATCATCCCGTGGAACTTTCCGCTGCTGATGCTGGCCTGGAAGATCGCGCCGGCGCTCGCCGCCGGCTGCACCGTGGTGCTGAAGCCGGCCGAGTTCACGCCGCTGACCGCTATCCTGTTTGCCGAGATTTGCGAACGCGCCGGCGTGCCGAAAGGCGTCGTCAACATCGTCCAGGGTGGGCCGGAAGCGGGCGCGGCAATCGTCAACCATCCCGGCATCCAGAAGATCGCCTTCACCGGCTCTTCCGAGGTCGGCAAGATCATCCGCAAGGCTACCGCCGGGTCAGGGAAAAAACTGTCGCTGGAGCTCGGCGGCAAATCGGCCTTCATCGTCTTCGAAGACGCCGATCTCGACAGCGCCGTCGAAGGCCTGGTCGATGGTATCTGGTTCAACCAGGGCCAGGTCTGCTGCGCCGGCTCGCGGCTGCTGGTGCAGGAAGGCATCGCCGACGCCCTGATCGCCAAGGTCAAGACGCGTATGCGCCGGCTACGCGTCGGCAGCCCGCTCGACAAGAACACCGATATCGGCCCGCTGGTCGACTTGACCCAGCTTGACCGCGTCAAGGGCCTGGTTGCCGAAGGTGCCAGGCAGGGCGCCGTCTGCTGGCAGCCGGATGCGGCGCTGCCGTCTTCCGGCTACTACCATCTGCCGACGCTCGCCACAGGTGTTTCGCCGGCTAACATATTGGCACAAGAAGAGGTGTTCGGCCCTGTTCTGGCGACCATGACCTTCCGCAACACCGAGGAAGCGATCGAGCTAGCCAACAACACGCGCTACGGGCTCGCCGCCTCGGTGTGGAGCGAGAACGTCAACCTTGCTTTGCACGTCGCGCCGCAATTGAAGGCCGGCGTGGTCTGGGTCAACGGCACCAACATGTTCGACGCCGCCTGTGGCTTCGGCGGCTACCGCGAGAGCGGTTTCGGCCGCGAGGGCGGCCGCGAGGGCATGTTCGAGTATCTCACGGCAAAATTGCCGCTCGGGCCGGTCATCAAGCCGGCGACGACCTCCGCACAGCCTGTCGAGCAGGCCGACGGCTCGGCAATCGACCGCACGGCAAAGCTGTTCATCGGCGGCAAGCAGGTGCGGCCGGACGGCAATTATTC
>NZ_RZOL01000185.1:0-11886 GCF_004022985.1 Mesorhizobium sp. M7A.F.Ca.ET.027.02.1.1
GGGTGAGATCGTGCGCAAGCGCGACGGCTTGCGCAATTTCATCGACGCCGTCGGGCGTGATGGCACGCGCTTCCAGGCCCTGTTCGACGAATTCCATTTCCATCCAGGCCAGACGGCCGAGGGCATAGCCGCTTCGGTATGGCCGTTGCCGGGTTTCCTGCCCGACTATTTTGCCGGCTTCGCCCACGCAGCCGAGGCCACCGACGCCAGATCGGTGCTGAACAACATCCTGCCCTATGCGCGGCAGGCTTTCGCCGAGGGCGATCCCATTCGGCGCCTGCAACTGCTGGCGCGAGCCTTCCTCAAGACCGATGGCGACGCCTACGACCCGGCAAAGGCCTTCAGGAAGGCCCTGGTCGACCGGCTGCCGGATCTGGCGGAGCGCTATCTCTCGGCCGCCAATGCCATCGTCGAAACCACCGACCGGCTGGCCCTGTTCCGGATGCTGGAGGGTACAAGAGCGGCGCTGACCATCGCCGACTGGCTGATCGCCCGCTACGAAATGCTGAAGCGCAGCCGCGGCTTTCTCGATTTCAACGACCTGATCACCCGCACCGTCAACCTGCTGGCGCGGCCAGACGCCGGCCCATGGGTGCAATACAAGCTTGACCAGGGCATCGACCATATCCTGCTCGACGAGGCGCAGGACACCAGCCCCGATCAATGGGAAGTGGTGAAGCGGCTGGCGGAAGAATTCTTTGCCGGCTTTGGCGCGCGCGACAGGGTCCATCGCACGGTCTTCGCCGTCGGCGACGAGAAGCAGTCGATCTATTCGTTCCAGGGTGCCGCCCCGGACTCCTTCGCCGACAGCCGGCTGTTGTTCGCCGGACGGGTGCGCGACGCCGAGGCGTCCTTTGCCGACCTCAAGCTGACCTGGTCGTTCCGCTCGACCGACGATGTTCTGACCGCGGTCGACCGCGTCTTTGCCGACGCGAGCGTGCGGCGCGGCATCAGCCATGATCCCGATCCGCTGCGCCACCAGGCGATCCGCACCGACGCACCGGGCTATGTCGAGGTGTGGCCGTCAGTCGGCGCCGATGTGGTCGACGAGCCCGACGACTGGACGCAAGCCATCGATCATGCGCATGCGCCGGCGGTGCGCGTGGCCGAGAACGTCGCCGCCACCATCGCCGGCTGGATCGGCAGTGGCGAAATCGTCGAAGGCCGCGGCAAGCGGCTGCGGCCGGGCGACGTGCTGGTGCTGGTGCGCAAGCGCGATCGCTTCGTCCATGCGCTGACCCGCGCACTCAAACGCCGCGACATTCCGGTCGCCGGCGCCGACCGGCTGAGCCTGCCTGGACACATCGCGGTCAAGGACCTGATTGCGCTCGGTCATCTCCTCATCCAGCCGCAGGACGATCTGTCGCTTGCCGCCGTGCTGCGCAGTCCGATCTTCGATCTGCCGGAAGAGACGCTTTTCACGCTCGCCGCGCAGAGGCCGCCCGGCTTGTCGCTGATCGCGTCGCTGCGACAGCACGCCGGCGACAGCGAGAGACTGGCGAAGATCGTCGCCCAGGTCGACATCTGGACGAACGAGGCCGCCTTCAAACCGGTGTTCGAGTTCTACGCCGGGCTGCTGGCGCGTGATGGCGTGCGCCGCAAGATGATCGCGCGGCTCGGGCCCGAAGCCGGCGACATCCTCGACGAGTTCCTCAGCTTCTGCCTGGCCGAGGAACGGACCGGTCTGCCGGGGCTTGAAGCCTTCCTGTCGACGCTGGAAAACGCCGGTCCCGAGATCAAGCGCGAGATGGACCAGACCCGCGACGAGGTCCGGGTCATGACCGTGCATGCCGCCAAGGGGCTGGAAGCGCCGGTCGTGTTCCTGGTCGATGGCGGTTCCGCCCCGTTCAGTGACCAGCATCTGCCGCGCCTGATGCCCTTCGAGGGCTCCGGCGCGAATTTGGACGGCAAGGGCTATCTCTGGCGCTCTGCCAGCGACGTCGCCAACGGCTTTTCCAAAGCAGCGGCGGCGCGGGCACGGGAACTCGCCGACGACGAATACCGCCGGCTGCTCTATGTCGGCATGACCCGTGCCGAGGACCGGCTGATCGTCTGCGGCTATCACGGCAAGCGGGCGCCGAACGCCGGCACCTGGCATTCGATCGTCAGCCGCGCGTTGATCGGTGCGCCGGAAAGCGAGCAGCGTGCGCATCCCGCCGGCGGCGAGCCGGTGCATCGTTTCCATGTCACCAAGCTGCCGCCGGTCGCACTGGCTTCCGGCGAGCAGGCGCGGCCGACGGATGCTTTCGGACCTCTGCCGGCGACCTTGTTCCGGCCCTTGCCCCCCTTCGAGGATCTGCCGCGTCCGCTGTCGCCATCCGGTGCTGCGGCGCTGATAGACGAAGGCAAGGAAGCTGTGGTCGACAAGGCGTCGCCGGTGCTCGACGCCGATGCCGAGCCGGGCTTTGCGGTGCTGCGCGGGCTTGCCCTGCACAAACTGCTGCAGATGCTGCCCGGCATTGCCGAGCCCGAACGCCAGCGCGCGGCGGAGCGCTATCTCTTGCGAACGGGCGCGGACTGGCCGCCGTCAGAGCGCGAAAAAGCCCTGGCGTCGGTCACATCAATCCTTGCCGACGTCGGCTTCGGTCAGCTGTTTGCACCATCGTCACGTGCCGAGGTCGCGATCATGGGCAGCCTGGAGATCAAGGGCAAAAAACGCTCGATTTCCGGCAAGATCGACCGTTTGGCGGTGACGCCGGACACGGTCTCGATTGTCGACTACAAGACGAACCGGCCGGCGCCCGCCACTCTGGCCGAGGTGCCGCCAGCTTACCTGCTCCAGCTCGCGCTCTATCGCGCCCTGTTGCAGCCGCTCTATCCCGGCCGCACGGTCAAGGCGGCCCTGCTGTTCACCGAGGCGCCGCGGCTGATCGATCTGCCGGCCGGTGCCATGGACGACGCCCTTGCCCGACTCACGGGCGCGTGACACAACACCTGCTTGAAGAAGGGCGCGATCGCCACCACATTTGGTGGGACAAAAACTTTCAAAAGGATTTTTCCATATGGCAACCGTGAAGGTCGACAAGAGCAACTTCCAGGCTGACGTGCTTGATGCCAACGTACCGGTCGTCGTCGATTTCTGGGCGGAATGGTGCGGTCCCTGCAAGATGATCGCGCCAGCGCTCGAAGACATTGCCACCGAACTTGGCGCCAAGGTCAAGATCGCCAAGCTCAACATCGACGAGAATCCGGAGCTTGCCGCCCAGTTCGGCGTGCGCTCGATCCCGACGCTGATGATCTTCAAGGGCGGCGAAATGGCCGACATGAAGGTCGGTGCGGCGCCCAAGACCGCGCTGTCGCACTGGATCAATGGCAATCTCGCCTGATCCATCTGAAATTCATATGACCATCAAGCCCGGCCTCGCGCCGGGCTTTTTGTTGGCGTCATCGGTGCGTGGCTCTGGCTCTCGCGTCCGGCCACTCCATGTCATCTGCTTGAGCCAGACAGGAGAAACCCATGACCGGATCCGCCAAGGCCACCGTCTTCATCGACAATGAGCGCGTTATCGTCACCGAGTACCGCTTCGCGCCGGGCGAAAACACCGGCTGGCATCGCCACGGCCACGACTATGTCGTCGTGCCGCTGATGGACGGCAAGGTGAAGCTGTTGACCAAGGACGGCGAGACCTTCGCCGAAATGAAGAAGGGCGCGCCCTATTTCCGCAAGGAGGGCGTCGAGCACGACGTCATCAACGCCAATGAAGGCGAATACGCCTTTATCGAGATCGAGCTGAAGTAAGCCGTCAGGGCTGGCAGGCGCTTTTCACCAGTCGGCTATGCGGTCGCCGCCGGCGAATTGTGCACTTTTTTCGGTGTACTCGAACAACTCGATTTTCACGTCGTTTGGATCGCGGATCCAGGCCTGAAATGTGTCATCGCAGGCCAGTTTCTTTGAGGTGACGTCGACACCTTTCGACCTGATGTGGGCGATCGCGGCATCAATGTTCTCCACTTCTAGGCAGAAGTGGTTGATCTGGTTCAGGTCGCCATAGCGGGCCTCGTTTTTCCCGAACACCTCGACATGGCTGCCGCCGCCGCAATCGAGGTAGAACCCGAAAATCTTGCCGTCACGCAGGAAATTGAAGCGGGTGTCCATGCCCAGCACGTCGCGATAGAAGCTTCGTGTCGCTTCAAGGTCGTTGGCGAAGATGCAGACATGGGCGAGTTGCTTGACCTTGATCATGACTGGCTCCTCGCAGAAAAATCCGCCTTCAGGTCGGCGGGGTGCCGTTCTCGGCCAGCACCGCGCCGGTCAGATACAACGAACCGCTGATCAGGATGCGTGGCGCCGGGCCGTCCCAGGTGTCGCGCAACAGCATCAGCGCGCTGGCGACGGAACTCACCGGCTCGGCGGTCAGCCCGGCTTCCGTCGCGCGGACCGCCAGTTCGTCGTTTGGCACGCCGGCCTCGCTAAGGCTCACCGGCACCGTGTAGACATGCCGGGCGAGGCCCTTGAAGGCACGGAAATAGCCGCTCTGGTCCTTGGTGTTGATCATGCCCGAGATGAGGAACAGCGGACGCGGGTTCTTCTCTTCCTGCTCGGCCAACGCTTCGGCAACCACCGCGCCGGCCCCCGGATTGTGGCCACCGTCGAGCCAGATATCGGCGCCCTTGGGTGCCAGTTCGGCCAGCCGGCCCTGCATCAGCTTCTGCATACGCCCTGGCCAGGCGACATTGATCATCGCCTTTTCGGCGGCGCGATGGCTGATCTCGAAACCGGCCGCCTTGACCGCGGCGATCGCCGCCGCCGCATTGGCGAACTGATGGCGTCCGGGCAGCCTGGGCGGTGGCAGGTCCATCAAGCCGTCTTCGTCCTGGTAGACCATGCGGCCGTTTTCCTCGAAGGCAAGGAAGTCCTGGCCGTAGACGAAGGTGGGGCATTCAAGCCGCTCGGCGGTTTCGATCAGCACCTGCAGCGCCGTTTCGCTCTCCTGCGCGCCGATGACCACCGGACAGCCGGGCTTGATAATACCGGCCTTTTCGGCCGCGATCAGTTCGACACGGTCCCCGAGATAGGCCTCGTGGTCGAGCGAGACCGGCATGATCACTGACACGGCCGGCTCCTTGACGACATTGGTCGCGTCGAAGCGGCCGCCGAGCCCGACCTCGATGATGGCGGCGTCGGCCTGGTGTTCGGAAAACAAGAGGAAGGTGACGGCGGTGAGAATCTCGAAGACGGTGATCTTCTCGCCTTCATTGGCTCTGGCCGCACGGGCAATAGCATCGGCGAAAACCCTGTCCTCGACCAGCCTGCCGCCGCCATCGGCGGCCAGCCGGTAACGCTCATACCAGTTGACCAGATGCGGCGAGGTGTGGACATGGACGCGGTAGTCCGCGGCCTCAAGCAGGGCGCGCGAAAAGGCCGCGCACGAGCCTTTGCCGTTGGTGCCGGCGATGTGGATGACCGGTGGCAGCCGATCCTGCGGATTGTCAAGCCGCTCCAGCAGCCGCGAAATGCGGTCGAGCGAAAGGTCGAAGCCTTTCGGATGAAGCGCCATCAGGGCTTCGATTTCGCGGTCGGCGGCAAGCGTCGTCATGGCAGAATCCTAGCGCATGAGCCGTGAAAACCAGAATCGGTTTCGGATGGCCATGGCAATCAAAAGCTACAGCGCGCCGAAGCACCCGTGCAATCGCGGTCGCGGCGCTTCGTGTCGCTTCAGGCTTGCGGCCGAGCTTCCGCGGCGACCACCGCCGGGGGCAGGATTTCCGGCTCCAGCGTTTTTTGCTCTTCCGGCAGCTTGAGCAGCATCTTGAGCAGGCGCGCGATCGTTTCACGCATTTCCAGCCTGGATACGACCATGTCGACCATGCCGTGCTCCATCAGATATTCGGAGCGCTGGAAGCCGTCGGGCAATTTCTCGCGGATCGTCTGTTCGATGACGCGCGGTCCGGCAAAGCCGATCAGCGCGCCGGGCTCGGCAATGTGCACGTCGCCCAGCATGGCATAGGAGGCGGTCACGCCGCCCGTGGTCGGGTTGGTCAAAACGACGATGTAGGGCAGGCCGGCTTCCTTCAGCCGGTCGACACCAACCGTTGTCCGCGGCAATTGCATCAGGGACAAAATACCTTCCTGCATGCGCGCGCCGCCGGAAGCGGCGAACAGGATCAGCGGCCGCTTGCGCTGCAGGGCCACTTCGAAGCCATGCACGATGGCGTCGCCAGCGGCCATGCCGAGCGAGCCGCCCATGAAGGCGAAATCCTGCACCGTGACCACCACCGGCAGACCCTCGACGGTGCCCAGCGCATTGATGATCGCGTCCTCAAGGCCGGTCTTGGCCTTGGCGTCCTTCAACCGGTCGACATAGCGCTTCTCGTCGCGGAATTTCAGCGGATCCTGCATCACCTTGGGGTTGTCCAGGGTCTCGTATTTGCCGCCATCGAAGAAGAATTTCAGCCGCTCCTTGGCCGAAATCTTCATATGATGGCCGGACGAGGGAATGACGAACTGGTTGGATTCCAGGTCCTTGTGGAACACCATCTCGCCGGTCTCCGGATCCTTGATCCAGAGGTTCTCGGGCATGTCGGTGCGCCGGCCGAGCATCGAATTGATCTTCGGGCGAACGTAATTGGTGATCCAGTTCATCGCTTCGGCTCCTGTCCTGACGAGGATTGGGAAGAGGTAGGAGAACTATTCGGCAGCAGCAAGGCGGGCCGAGCGCACGCCTTGCGCAAGGCCGCTGACCAGCGTGGCGACGGCTTCGGCCGGATCGGCGGTCATCTCGCCCTTCGGTCCCAGCACATTGGCCACCGCATTGACGATCGCGGTGCCGACGACGACACCGTCGGCATTGGCGCCGATCACCCGGGCCTGCTCGGCGGTCTTGACGCCGAAGCCGACGCAGACCGGCAGGTCGGTGTGGCCCTTGATGCGCTTGACCGCCGCCGCCACCTTGCCGGTGTCGGCCAGCGCCGAGCCGGTGATGCCGGTCATCGACACATAGTAGACGAAGCCCGACGTGTTCTGCAGCACTTTCGGCAGGCGCTTGTCGTCGGTCGTCGGTGTCGCCAGCCGGATGAAATTGATGCCGGCCTTGAGCGCCGGAATGCACAGTTCCTCGTCCATCTCGGGCGGCAGGTCGACGACGATCAGCCCGTCAATGCCGCTGGCGATCGCGTCCTTGAGGAAGCGGTCGACGCCATAGATGTAGATCGGATTGTAGTAGCCCATCAGCACGATCGGCGTTTCATTGTCACTGGTCCGGAAGTCGGCCGCCATCTTCAGCGTCTTGACCAGCGTCTGGCCGCCCTTCAGCGCCCGCAGGCCCGCCGCCTGGATCGCCGGGCCGTCGGCCATCGGATCGGAGAACGGCATGCCGAGCTCTATGATGTCGGAGCCTGCGCCGGGCAGTGCCTTCATGATCGACAAGGAGGTGTCGTAGTCAGGGTCGCCGCCCATGAAATAGGTGACGAGCGCCGGGCGGCCTTCGGCTTTCAGTTTTGCCATGCGGCGGTCGATGCGGGTCACCATGTCTGGCCCTTTGGACGAATTTTGCTCATAATCAACTCCCAAATCGAAACTGTCCAAAGGGGCCTAGATCTCCATACCCAGCATCGAGGCCACCGTATGCACGTCCTTGTCGCCACGGCCGGACAGGTTGACGATGACGATCTGGTCCTTGTCCATGGCGGGCACGATCTTCACCGCATGCGCAATGGCATGCGCGGATTCCAGCGCCGGGATGATGCCTTCGACGCGCGTCGTCAGCTTGAAGGCCTCCAGCGCCTCGTCGTCGAGGATAGGCACGTATTCGACGCGGCCTGAATCGCGCAGCCAGGAATGCTCGGGGCCGACGCCGGGATAATCGAGACCGGCCGAGATAGAATGGCCGTCCATGATCTGTCCGTCGGCGTTCTGCAGGAGATAGGTGCGGTTGCCATGCAGCACGCCCGGCGCGCCGGCATTCATCGAGGCGCAATGCTCGATGCCGTCAAGGCCGCGTCCGCCGGCCTCGATGCCGATGATGCGGACCTCTTTGTCGTCGAGGAAGGGATGGAACAGGCCGATGGCGTTCGAACCACCGCCGACAGCGGCGATGATGGTGTCCGGCAGTCGGCCTTCCTGCTCGAGGATCTGCGCCCGCGCTTCGGTGCCGATTACCGACTGGAAGTCGCGCACCAGCTCCGGATAGGGATGCGGGCCGGCGGCGGTGCCGATCAGGTAATAGGTGTCCTCGACATTGGTCACCCAGTCGCGCAACGCCTCGTTCATGGCGTCCTTCAGCGTGCCGTGGCCGGCGGTCACCGGACGGACCTCGGCGCCGAGCAGCTTCATGCGGAAGACGTTGGGGCTTTGCCGGGCAACGTCGGTGGCGCCCATATAGACGACGCAGGGAAAGCCGAAGCGGGCCGCGACCGTGGCCGACGCCACGCCATGCTGGCCTGCACCGGTCTCGGCGATGATGCGCTCCTTGCCCATGCGCTTGGCCAGCAGGATTTGGCCGAGGCAGTTGTTGATCTTGTGCGAACCGGTGTGGTTCAAATCCTCGCGCTTGAAATAGACCTTTGCGCCGCCGAGATGCTTCGTGAGGCCTTCGGCGAAATAGAGCTTGGACGGCCGTCCGGCATAATGGGTTGAAAGGTCAGTCAGCTCAGCCCTGAAATCCGCATCGTTCTTGACCTCGTTCCAGTGCCGCTCCAGGTCGAGGATCAGCGGCATCAGCGTTTCGGCAACGAAACGACCGCCGAAAATGCCGAACATGCCCTGTTCGTCGGGTCCGGTGCGGAAGGAATTGGGTGTCGCCGGCTTGTTCATCGCCGATCTCCTGGCATCTTGACTTATGAAGCATGTCCTTGTCGGAAAACCGGTTCCCACTTTTCCGGGACATGCTCTGGTTTAAGGCACTACTAGGCTGCGCGGGTGTTCCGCGCGGTCCTGACGGCCCGGAAAAACTGTTCGATCAGCGCCGGATCCTTGACGCCCGGTGCGCTTTCCACGCCTGAGGAAATGTCTATTCCGGGCGGGTCGGCAAGCCGAAGGGCATCGCCGATATTGGCGGCGTTGAGCCCACCGGAAAGCATGTAATCGACGCCGCCGTCAAGGCCGACAAGAATGCGCCAGTCGAAGGCAACACCATTGCCGCCCGGCAGTTCTGAGCCTTTCGGCGGCTTGGCGTCGAACAGGAACCGGTCTGATATGCCAATGAATGGCTTTATCCGTTCGAGATCGGCAGCCTCGCTGAGCGGCAGCGCCTTCATCACCGGCAAACCATAACGGGCTTTGACCTCGGCGACGCGCTCGGGCGTTTCCGCGCCATGCAGTTGCAGCATGTCGGGCTGCATTTGGGCAAGGATTTCATCCAGGAAAGCGTCGCTGGCATCGACGGTGACGGCAACCGCCGTCGCTTTGCCGCGCGCCGCCTCGCGCAGACGGCCAGCCTCGGCGGGTTCGACATAGCGTGGGCTTTTGGCGAAGAAGATAAACCCGACATGGCTGGCGCCGCCGGCCAGCGCCGCGGCCATTGCCGCGTCGGTCTTCAAGCCGCAGATCTTGATGTCGAGTGCCATGGCGCGGGAATTGGCATGAAAAGCGATAAGAGTCGAGAAAAAGCATGCTGTTTGCCGGCACGGCCAAAGGCGCTACCTATGAATGGACAGGACGCAAGGCGGGAGCATGATCATGACAGACAGAACCGTAGCCGAACTCAGGCAGAAGATCGCGCAGGCGCGCGAGGTCATCGCGCACCTGATCGACAAGGCCGCCTTCAACGGCGCCGAGGCGCACCGGGCGCTCGACTATTTCGGCGGCGATGAATTCGACGGCAATTTCCTGCCGTGGCCGCATCATGGCGATGAGGGGCTACGGCCTGAGGACTTGAACGCCGCCAACGACGACTGAGCGATCTACTCGAACATGATCGCCTGCAGCGCACCGCCATTGCGCTTCAGCCAGTCCTTGCAGCGATCGGTGTCGGGGCAGAGCTTTTCGCACAATTTCCAGAATTTCGGACCGTGGTTCATCTCCTTGAGATGCGCCACTTCATGCGCGACGAGGTAGTTGATGACCGGCGACGGCGCCATCATGATGCGCCAGGAAAAGGACAGATTGCCTTCGGAGGTGCATGACCCCCAGCGGCTTGATGTGTCCTTGAAGCGGATAGCCTTGGCGCGCTTGCCGAGCGCCTCGGTGTGTTTGGCCACCAGCTTCTCGATTTCCTTCTTGGCCTCGCGCTTGAGGAAATCGGCGAGGCGACGCGGCAGATGTATGCGGTCGCCATGCACGATCAAGAGCGGGCCACGTTCGTCGCGCGACACGGTGACGGTGCCGCGCTTTGACGGTTCATGGACGATCCGGTGCGGCACGCCGCGCAGCGGGATCCTGATGCCGGGCCGCACCTGTGGCCGCGTCGGCACCTTGGCCAGTCGCTGCTCCAGCCAGTCCTGGTGCCGCTCGAGGAACCTGTCCACTTCGCCGCGGCGCAGGCCTGGCGGCACGGTTATGCGTAGACCCTGGCCGCCTGAATCGATGCGCAGCGTCATTCGGCGCGCCCTGGCGCTCTCGACGATCTTGAGCGGCAGCGTGCGGCCGGCGACGCAATATTCGCGCTCCACGACAGGCGTGGGCTTGGGCTTTGTCAGATTGCGAAAGAAGCCGAGAGTCATGGCGGGACGATACGCGATTCGAGAAAAACGACTAGAACAAAAAAGAAACGGCGCCGCTCGCGCGACGCCGTTTTTCACGATGTGGCCAGTCGCTTGGCCTCAGTCGTCAAGCAGGTTCGAGCCCTTGCCACGCTTGGTGGTCGTCGTTCCGGTGCTTGGATCGGTCTTCGTCGGAGCCGTCGACTTGTTGCGGTTGGCCATGAACCGGTCGAACTCGTCCTGGTCCTTGGCGCGGCGCAATTCGCGGGCATACTCGTCGAACTGGGTCAGCATCTCGTCGAGCTTGCGGCGCTCTTCGTTCAGCCGCTCAAGTTCCTTTTCGCGCCAGTCGTCGAAAGCGACGTTGCCGGTGCGGGCGGAGCCATTGCCCCAGCGCGCGGCCTTGTCGGAACCGCGGCGGCAGCCGGCGAAGATGCCGTCGGTCGCGCGATTGACGTCACGCTTGAAGCCATCGAGGCGGTCGCCCCAGATGATGTAGGCGAGCATGGCGAAGCCGAGTGGCCAGAACACCATGAAACCTACAACCATCAACGCGATGGTTGCCGGCGTCCAGGCCGGACGGATCAATGCGGATGCGTTCATTTTCTCCCATTCCTTCGGTTGGAGACAGCCAAATCCGGGCTGCGTGGAATCGAAATGGGAAGAGAAAAACGGCGATTCAAGACAATGTCCGCCAAATCCGGACAAGCATCTGAAATGATTATCGCTTTTTGATCATATCGAGGAAAAGCACGACTAGCCCGGCAATCAGGCCCCAGAATGCGGCGCCAACGCCGAACAGCGTCAGACCCGACGCGGTGACGACAAAGGTGACGGTGGCGGCCATGCGATCCGCCTCTTCCTTCAGCGCGATAGACAGCGCGTTGGCGAGCGACGCCATCAGCGCCAGGCCTGCCACCAGCACGATCAGGCTCTGCGGCAGCACCGCGAAGATCGCCACCAGCGAAGCGCCGAAAATCGCAAAGATAAGATAGGCGAGCGCATAGAACGGCCCGGTCTTCCAGCGCTCGGCGGGATCGGGGTGGACGTCCGGTCCGGTGCAGATCGCCGCCGAGATCGCCGCCAGATTGGTCGTCGAGCCGCCGAACGGCGCCGACAGCAGCGAAAACAGGCCCGTGACGCCGATCAGCGGGCCGGGCTCCGGGTGATAGCCGGCGGCGCGCAGCACGGCGAGGCCGGACAGGTTTTGCGACGCCATGGTGACGAGGTAGAGCGGCAGTGCCAGGCCGATCACCGCTTTGGTGGTGAAGTCAGGCGCAATCAGCGTAAGCGTCGACAGTTCCAGTG
>NZ_RZOL01000186.1:0-11740 GCF_004022985.1 Mesorhizobium sp. M7A.F.Ca.ET.027.02.1.1
ACCTGTTAACCGATCTCGCCGCGTGGCGCGCGCCGCGGATCGGCGTGGCGGCCGCCGCCGGCGCCATGCTCGCGGCCGCCGGCGTCGTCATCCAGCGGGTCACCGGCAACCCGCTGGCGAGCCCCGAAGTGCTTGGCGTCGGCACCGGCGCCGGTGCCGGCCTGACAGCCGTGCTGATGGTCAGCGCCACGGCCGATCTCGGCTGGCAGCTCGCCGGCTCAGCCCTGGGCTCACTGGTGGCCTTGATTGCCATGCTGGCCCTTGCCGCACGAGCAAAGTTCGGTGCCGAGCGGCTGCTGCTTGCCGGGATCGCCATGAGCGCGCTGTGCAGCGCTGCGATCACCGCGACGATCGCCATGGGCAACGCGCAGTCCTACATCCTGTTGCGCTGGCTGAGCGGCTCGACCGGCCAGGCGTCGACGCTCGATGCAGGGCTAGCACTCGCCTGTCTGTTGCCGCTGACATTGCCGCTGTTCCTCGCCGCGCGCTGGCTCGACATCCTGCCGCTCGGGTCCGACAGCGCACGCGGGCTGGGCGTGCCGGTCGCCGGCGGACGATTGATGCTGATCGTCGTTGCCGCGCTCCTCACCGCGCTGGCCGCCATGGTCGTCGGACCGTTGAGCTTCGTCGGCCTGATCGCGCCACACCTTGCCCGTCTGGTCGGCTTTTCCCGCGCCCGCGTCCATCTCGCCGGAGCGATGCTTCTGGGCGCCCTGCTGATGATCGTCTCGGACTGGCTGTCGCGCATGGCTGCCTTTCCCTACGAACTGCCCGCCGGCCTGTTCGCTTCGCTGCTTGGCGGGCCGTATCTCGTCTACCTGCTTGCCAAGGGCGTGCCGCGCCAGGGCTGACGGGTTCCGAAATGCTATGAGGTTCTATCCATAGGGCTAGGCCAGTGCGGCCAAGCTGGCGCGCATCGATCGGTCATGTTCCGGCAGCCGTGATACGGTCGGCAGGCCGCGGGCTTCCTGGGCACCGAAGCCCAACCGTGTCAGACAGGCGCGCGCCAGGGCCGCATTGCTGTCGATGACGACCAATCCATTGATATCGTTGAGGCTGGCGGCCACCACCGACAGTTCGGTGCAGCCGAGCAGGGCTGCATCGGCGCCGGCCGCTTGCGCGATGTCGAGCGCGCGCTCGGTTTCAACCGCCGCATCCGCGATCGAACCCGCCTTGACGAGGCTGATCGCGCTGTCGACGCAGGCCTGAAACTCGGTGTTCGCGGGAAGGCAGAGCTCAAATCCCGCTGCCGACATCCTGTCCTGATAGAAGCCGGAGACCAGCGTGCCTTGGGTGGCGAGAACAGCAACCCGGCCCTGATCCAGGCTGCGACGCGTCTGCGTCACCACAGCATCTCCGATATGGATGATTTCCGCGCGCGAATTCGCCGCCAGTTGGCTGTACCAATGGTGGGCGGTGTTGCACGGCATCGCGATGCGGGCGACGCCGAGCGCATTGAGCGTCGCGACCGCGGCTTTCAAAGGCGCCAGCGGCCCATCATGGCCGGCAAGGATCGCTTCGGTCCTGTCGGGCAGCTGTGGGACACTGAGGATCACGGCAGGCACATGTTCGTTGTCTCTGAGCGCCTGGGTCATCCGGGTCAGCTTGAAGTAGAAATCAGCCGAAGCAAGCGGCCCGAGACCGCCGATAATGCCGAGCTGGGGACGGATGCTGTCGTCGATCATCTGACAGGCTCGGCTTCGAGCTGGTCCGAGGCGGCGTCAGGCTGCGTCGTCTCCCTGTGGCTGGGAGCGATCATTGCCGTGCTCGCCGCGACGGTGCAAACGCTGGCCAGCGTCATGAACGTGTCGACGGCTGCATCCACCGCGACGAACAGGACGAACGCCGCCTCGAAGGGAAGCTTCAGGTAGCCGCAGACGATGGACATCTGGGACAGGATGAGCAGGCTGCCCATACCGCCGGTGGTGAGCGCGAGAAGCGCTGAGATGATGCCGACGAGCACGAGGTCCGAGACTGCAAGCTGGTGGCCGTAAAGCTGGGCGATGAACAGCGCACCCGAGGTGTAGAGCAGCGCTGGGCCTGTACGCAGCAATGCCGCCTGCAGCGGCACGAGCAGTTCGACCACCACCAGGCTGAACCGCAGGCGCTCGCTCAACAGGTTGATGACCCATGGCAGCGAAGCGACCGTAGAGCGTGTGGTGATGGCCACCATGAGAAGCGGCTGGCAGGTCTTGATCGTGGTCCAGTAGCTTCGTCGCGACCGGATGGCGATAATGGCAAAGGCCCCGGCAACGAATATGAGGCAGGAAAGACCCATAACCAGCAGGTAACCGCCCATCAGCGTGAGCGGCTTGGTTCCGGTCGACGCGGTCTGGTCCGCGATCAGGATGAAAGTTGCAAAGGGCAACCCCCAGATGAACCAGTTGGTGAGCACCGTGCAGGCCCGGTAGACCGCGTTGAGCGCCTGGGTCAGGCTCATGGACGAAGGCTGGGGAATCTTCCCCATCGCGAGCCCGAAAAGCAGGCAGAACAGCAAAACCTGGATGGTCTGGCCCGAGGCCAGCGCGTTGAAGACGTTGTTCGGCACCAGGTCGAGCAGGATCGAGTGCCCGCCATTGGGGTCGCCATTGGAGGGCGGCGGCTGGAACGGGAAGGCGAGATCGGTGGACACGCTGCCTTGCGAATTGATGAACTCGCCAAGCTCGATGCGCGACTGCGGATTCTCGATCTGGCCCGGCTGCAGGATCAGCGACAAGGTGCCGCTCACCAGCACGCTCAGGAACGACACGACCAGCACGGCCATACCCACCTTGCCGAGGTAGCGGACCGATTTGGGATCCTGGACCATTGCCGTGATGGAGAAGATGACCGACGAGACCAAATAGGGCAGGACGACCATCTTGAGGAAATTCAGGTAGAGCTGTGCGACAGGGCTGATCGCATGGGCAAAGTCTGGATAGTAGAGGCCGCACAATATCCCTGCAGCAATCATCACAATCGTCGTCACCGGAGATCGCAGGATGCGGCTTGCCGCGAGGCGCCAGTCGAAAGGCAGGGGTCCGGCTACCTCGGAGATGGCCATGTCAGGCTTTGCTCCCCAGGCGATAGCGGGCGATGATCTCATCCGTGTTGAGAATCTGCTGACCCCGCGCGAGATCGAGATAGAGATCGACAAAGGCCGCGAGGTGCGGATTGTCGGGCCGCACGCCGACTGCGATCGTATCGACCTTGTCGGTCAGCGTGATCGAGCGCGCGACGACCGTCATCGACGGATCGTCGACCATCAGCTTCTTGATCTCGAAATCATCGCGATAGGCCATGTCGATCGTCCCGTTTCGGATCGCATCGATGATCAGATCCCAGCTTGCCAGGCGGTGGATTTGCGCATGCGGGAAGGTCGTGGCCGCATAGGTGGCGAATGAAGAGCCCCCGATCACGCCAAGATCGCCTGAGAAATCACGGACGATCTGTTCGGCCGGTTTGCCTTGCGCGATACGCGCCAGGTTGAGGCGGTTGGCGATCAGCCCTTGCCGCAGCATGGCGTAGGGGCGGGAATAGATGATCGACCGGCCGCGCTGAAGCGTCCGGCTGAGCTTGCCAATCGCCATGTCGGCCTGTCCGGAACTGACCTGACTGACGATATCGTCGAACGTTGCGGCGGATCGGTCGAATACCGGCTCGACGCCAAGCGCCGCGGCGATGCCGTGGGCCAACTCCATGTCTATGCCATCGTCCCCCGACCCGTCGGCCGGAAAGAACGGATTGGAAGCGAAGGCCGGCATTGCGATGCGCAATGCATCGCCGCTCGCGATAGGTTGAGGGGCGTTCTCCGCCTGCTGTCCCGGAGTGCTGGCTGCGCGGGCTTGCGAGATCAGCAACCCGCCGCTCCCGGCCGCAAGCAGTGTACGACGTGTAACCGACATGCGCGTTCTCAATTAACCCGGGAAAGCTGCAACATGCACAACCCGCGTTAAACAAACGTATATATTACACTGAGCCTTTTTATGTATTGGACAAGCAGCTTAGCGCCACAAAATATCAGCACTGCCTAATATATTAGGAAAAGCGGAAGGATCGCGTTGCTTCCCGCCGGGCGATCGTCTGGATTGTCAAAACGTCTCGACCCAAGGCCGTAACTCAAGCTCCGAGCTCCAGGCGCTGCGATGCTGGCGATGGGTTGTGAGATAGGCCTCGGCGATGGCATCCGGCGACAGACGGCGGTCCTGTAGGTCGGGATCGGCTGCCTGTCCGGGCGGCGCGATCTGGCCGTCGATAATGAAATGGACGACGTGGATGTTCTGCGGGGCGAGTTCGCGGGCCATGGACTGCGCCAGGCCGCGCAGGCCGAATTTCGGCATGGCAAAGCCGGCCGAGCCGGGAAAGCCCTTCACACTGGCAGTGGCGCCGGTGAACAGGATCGAACCGGATCCCCGGACAAGCAGCCGGCGCGCCGCCTGCTGGCCGACCAGGAAGCCGCCATAGGCGCCGACCAGCAATGCCTGTTTGACCGCTTCCGCATCGAGCTCGGCGATCGGGCCGCGGGTGCGTGCGCTGGCGTTGAACACCACGAGCGCCAGCGTGCCGGCCTTGTCGGCGGTGTCGAACAGGCTGGCGACGGACGCAGCGTCGGCAACATCCGTCTCAACGGCCAGAGCACCGGTTTCGTCGATCAGAGCGCTGAGCTTCTCGACGTTGCGAGCGGCCAGAACCACGCGAATGCCTTCGCGGGTGAGAAGGCGCGCAAGCGAGGCGCTCAGACCAGCGCCCGCGCCTGCAATAACGGCCACATCGGATGAGGTCATGATTTTTCTCTCCTTGCGGATTTCGGCGGAAGCGTTTCGCCAGATCAGGCAAGGTCGCGCCTTCGCGGCCGGCAGGCAAGAGGTGGCATCGCTGCGGTTGTTGAGCCAGACGGCCGCAAACCGGCGTTGCGCGGTCCAGTATCGCCAGTGGCGCTACGAGGATAGGTCCGCCTCGGTACCGCGACCCCCGCCTCCACAGGGGCAAGGCTTGAACCTTGCTCACCAACCGGATCCATCCGACACGTGATTTCGACAGAGGAACCGTTTTGCTTCGTCAAGCGGTCGGCGACCTCATTAATGGGACTGGAGCATGGTCCCGAAAAGTGGGAAACGGTTTCCGGAAAGATCATGTTCGATAAGGAAACGATTATGGAACCAATCTGGGCCGTCGGCCTGATGACCGGCACGGTGCTGGACGGCAACATCGACGTCGCGCTGATCAAGACCGACGGCGAACGTATCGAGGATTTCGGCACCTACCGGCTGATGCCCTATCCTCCGTCGATCCGCTCCCTGCTGGAAGAGACGCTGACGGAGGCGCGGGCGTGGAACTTTGTCGGGCCGGAGCCGGCGATCTTCCACACCGCGGAGGAAGCCCTGACGCGTGCCCAGTCAGCAGCCGTCAAGGAATTGGTCGAAGGCTATGGCATGACGATGGCCGATATCGGCGTCGTCGGTTTTCACGGCCAGACCGTTCTGCATCGCGCGCCGCAGGTTGGACGGCTGGGCCAGACAAGGCAACTCGGCGACGGTGAGCTGATGCATGCCCTGTTGGGTACCAAGGTCGCATACGATTTCCGCTCGGCCGACATGCGCGCCGGGGGGCAAGGCGCGCCGCTGGCCGCAGCCTATCACACGGCGTTGATGCGCGGCGCCGGCGCCAATGGCGAGGTGGCCGTACTCAATCTCGGCGGCGTCGCCAACATCACCTGGTGGGATGGCGCCGACAATGTCGTTGCCTTCGACACCGGCCCCGCCAACGCGCCGCTGAACGATTTCATCAAGTCGAAGGGGCTCGGCGAGATGGACCGCGACGGCGCGCTCGGCGGTGCGGGCAAGGTGGACGAGGCGCGGCTGGCCAAGCTGCTGCAGCACCCCTATCTCACCAAGCCCTATCCCAAATCGCTGGACCGTTTCGACTTCGGCGCCGCCATGGCGGAAGGGCTGGATGCGGAGGATGGCGCGGCACTGCTGACCGCCTTTACCGCTGGAGCCGTCGGCAAGGCACTCGACCTCTTACCAAGCCGTCCGAAAAAACTGGTGGTCAGCGGCGGCGGCCGCCACAACCCGACCATGATGGCGATGCTGACCAGCCGTGCCGGCGTCGAAGTGGTGCAGGCCGAGAGCCTCGGCTGGAGCGGCGATGCGGTCGAGGCGGAGTGTTTTGCCTTCCTCGCGGTGCGCGTGCTGCGCGGCCTGCCAATCAGTTTTCCGAGCACGACCGGCGCACCGCGGCCGATGCGGGGCGGAAAACTCGCCAGTTAGAGCCTCTTCCATCCCGGAAGCGGGATGGTCTCTATCTCAGTGTTTGAGGATGACCTTTCCCGCCCGGCCGACTTTCAGGCGATGCGGCTTTTTGCTCAGGTTTTGCAGTCGAAAGGTCTTCGGAATAGTCGAAAAGCTTTTCCGCCGGGACCCACTGTCATCCAACCGTTAAGAAGAATTAATACAAGACAACAGCGATCTTGTTTTCAGCTGACGCCTCATTTCGCAGGCGTATGGCCATTGATGCGCGCCTACATAGCGGCGGCAGTATAGTTGGGATTCAATTTATGTTGTCAGCAGGTTTAGCCTTATTGCGCGGTGCACGGCCGACGGTTTCGGGGGCGGCAGCTGCGCTCGCCCTTGCAATCATCGGGGCCATGATCGGATCCGCTGCGCGGGCTGAGCCCATTCGCGGTGCGGGGTCGACACTGGCCGCGCCGATCATCGGCAAGTGGGCAACGACATACAAGGCTGCACGCGCCGACGGCGGCGACTTCTTCACGCTGGACTGGACCGTCGATTATGAACCGGTCGGATCCCTTGCCGGCCTGATGCGGCTTGCGCAGCCCGAACTGGATTTCGCCGCCACGGATGTTCCCGTGCCGGCTGATGATCTCGCCAGGAACGGCCAGCAGCAATTTCCGATCGTCATGGGCGGGATCGCGGTGGTCGCCAATCTCGATGGCCTGCCGGAGCAAGGTCTGCGCCTCTCCGGCCCGGTGATCGCCGACATCTATCTGGGCAAGATAAAGTCCTGGTCCGATCCTGCGATAAGGGTGCTCAATCCCGACATAGCCCTTCCCGATCTCGCCATCAGCGTCATCCACCGGCAGGACGGTTCGGGCTCAACCTATGTCTTCACCGAGTTTCTGTCATCGACAAGCGAAGACTGGAAGACGAAGCCTGGAGCCGACACTCTGATCGACTGGCCGCTCGGGACAGGCGCGGAAGGTACGCAAGCGCTTCTTCGTGCCGTGGCTGCGAGCAAGGGGGCGATTGCCTACGCCGAATACGGCCAGGTTCTTCGCGCCGGCCTTCCCTTCGCAGCGGTCCAGAACAAATCCGGCAAGTTCGTCAAACCGGACCCGCAGGGCGTGCAAGCAGCGGCCACCTCCGTCGCCTGGGGGGAAACGACCGACTTCTTCGCCTCCCTCACCAATCGCAGCGGAGATGGTGCGTACCCGATCAGCACGGCGGTGTTCGCCGTTGTCCAGGTCGCGGGGCGTTCGGAACATCGCTATCGCCGCGTGCATGATCTTTTCCGGCTCGCCTTCGCGCAAGGTGCCGGCGACGCCACCGCACTCGGCTATGTGCCGCTGCCGAAAGCGCTCATTGGCCAGATCGAACAGTATTGGGCAAGGCAATTGCCGGTCGGAAACTGACCCGAACGAAAGCTGCCTTGCGCAGCAACTGAACTTCATACCGCGTCGTCGTGGCGACTTGTTGGGGGCCTGCCTGAAATGGACATAGATATCTTCAAGGACATCCTCGTGCCGGTGATCGGCGGCTTGGGCATCTTCATGCTCGGTCTGGATTTCATGGCAAACGGCATCCAGGCGCTGTCGGTCAACCGGATGCGCGACTTTCTCGCCAAGGCAGCCGGTACGCCGGTCAAAGGCGTGCTGGCGGGAACGCTGATCACCGGCGTCATCCAGTCGTCGACGGCGATGAGCGTCATGGTCGTCGGGCTGGTCAATGCCGGTGTCATCGCCCTGCGGCCGGCGATCAGCGTGATCATGGGCGCCAACATCGGCACCACGCTCGGCAACGGGCTCATCGCCCTGCCGCTCGGTCCGCTCGGATTGATCCTGGCCGGCGTGTTCTCGCTGGTCTACTGCTTCGCCAAAAGCGAAAAGGTGAAGAACATAGCGCTCGCCTGCATGGGTTTCGCGCTGATCTTCTACGGCCTCAACCTGATGACCGGCGGCCTGCGTCCGCTTCGCAACCTGCCGGAAGTCATGGCGCTGCTGCAGACGCTGACGGCCGACTCCTACCTCAACCTTTTCAAATGCGTGTTCATCGCCGCCGGCGTGACCGCCATGATCCACTCGTCCTCGGCGACGATCGGCATCGTCATGGGCCTTGGCGCGGCGGGCATTCTCGACTGGACAACCGCCGTCGCCTTCTCGCTCGGCGCCGATCTCGGCACCACGATCACATCCTGGATGGCTTCCCTCAACCTTTCGAAGAACGCCAAGCGGACCGCCTATGCGCATATCTCGTTCAATATCATCGGGGTGTGCATCACCATCCCTCTGTTCTTCGTCTCCATCCAGGTGCTGGAATGGGCCATGCAGTTCTTCGGCGGCGATCCGGCCGTTCCGGTGATTGTCGACGGCAAGGAGACCTTCCCCCTGGTGCCGGTCGCGGTCGGCCTCTACTCGACCTTCTTCAACGTCTTCAACACAGTGCTGCTGTTCCCGTTCATCGGCGTGTTCGAGCGGGTGCTATCGCGTGTCGGCCACACGGATGCCGACGACGCGGAGGATTTCTCGACGCCGAAATTCCTCGACCGCAAACTGGCCAGCGATTTTGCCAAGGCCATTCCCGCCGTGCAGCAAGAGACGGCCCGCCATCTGGAGGCCGGCGCCATGTTCCTCGACATCGCACGCTCTTCCAAGAAGGCGCCGTCGGATCCGGGCGAGCACTATCTGGCGACCGACATCCTCAGCCGCGATATCCGCGCCTACACCGCCGCGCTGATGAAGGAGGATCTGCCTTACGAACAACTCGATCTGATCGCCAGCCTGATCGAGGAAGCCGACTTCACGGCCGCCCTGACGGAATCGATGCATCAGGTGGCGCGCCGCGTCAGGCGCGAGAAGTTCAGCAACCCGGCGCAAGCCATCGTCGACGTCGCGCTGAACAAGCTCGACACGTCGCTGCGCGAAATCTTGCCTACTTACGGAATTTCCAGCCCGCAGATGCCGGCCGGCCATGTAAATCTGCCCGGGGTCGAGGAACTGCGTGCCCGCACGCTGGCGCTCGGACCGAATGCCGGTGCCGCCGAACGCGGCACGATCCTGGCCCTGCTCGGGTCGATCGAGCGTGCGGAAATCCTGATCCATCGCATCGATGCCGAGCGCAGATCCGTAAACCGCCAAAGCGTGCTCGCCCGTGCGTCGGCACGCAAGGAAACCAGAGCAAGCCCGATGGGAGACCCAGGCCTGGTTCCGGCCGAGTAGCGGTCCGCCGGACCATAACCACCTTCGTTCGGATTGCGGGTCAGGCAGGAAGACAGTCCATCCCGGTTCCGCCGGGATGGATCAGGCCAACGCCAGCCTCTTCTGTAAAAAGATGCGGCTGCGGCCGATAGGGAAATCGGCGAGCGTTCCAAAGGGTTCGTAACCCTGACGCTGATAGACCTTTGCGGCATTCGGATTGAAGGTGTCGATCCAGGCATTCCGGCAACCGCGTGCCATGGCTTCCTGTTCGGCCGCATCCAGCATCTTGCCGGCCATGTGCTGGCCTCGCAGCCGCTCATCGACCCAGAGCCATTGCACGTAGAGCCAGCCCCAGGCCGTGTAACCGGAAATGCCAGCGACGACCGCGCCATCCTCGTCGCGCACAAACACCACAAGCGCCTTCCTTTCGGATGCGCCGACATCGCCGTCGTTGAACGCCGTCAGCCGTTCACCGAGAAAGGCGAGTTCTTCCGGCAAGGGATTTGCCGTCGTTTCAAGAGTCGTGTTCATCGCTTTTCCGAGATGGTTGCGTGTCGGCGTCGCCGCCATTGCGAAACTCTGATGCGGCAATGCCGTAGCGCTTGAGCTTGTCATAAAAGGTCTTGCGCGGCACGCCCAGCGCATCGATGGCGCTGCGCACCTCGCCACCATGGTCGCGCAGCGCGTCGCGGATGAGCTGTGCTTCGTATTGGCCGACCCGTTCTGGCAATGCTGCCGTAGGCTCCGGCGAATGCGCGGAGACCGCCCTCCTCTCATCTTCCGGACCAAGGCCGAGCGCAACACGGTCGGCAAAATGGGCAAGCTCGCGCACATTGCCTGGCCAGTCATGCGACTGGAGATGATCGCTGACCGCAGCGTTCATCTTCGCGACAGGCCGGCCGAACCGTTCTGCCGCCTTGCCCAGGAAATGCCCAAACAGCATCGGGATATCGCCGCGACGCTCGCGCAGCGGCGGGATGCGCAGCGTCACCACGTTAAGGCGAAAATACAGATCCTCGCGAAAATCACCGCGTTGGTCCGACCGCCCCAGATCGACCTTGGTCGCGGCGACGACCCTGAGATCGATGCGCCTGATGTCGTTCGAGCCAAGTGGAGTGAGGCTGCGTGTTTCGAGCACGCGCAGCAGCTTGACCTGGAGCGCCGGCGGCATGGATTCGATCTCGTCGAGAAACAGCGTGCCGCCGCTGGAATGCTCGATGCTGCCGATCCGCCGCCGCTGCGCGCCGGTGAACGCGCCCGCCTCATGGCCAAACAACTCGCTCTCGATGACCGTCTCCGGCAGCGCACCGCAATTCAGTGCCACGAAGGGTTTTGCGCGCCGTCGCCCCCATCTGTGCAGGAGGTCCGCCACCACTTCCTTGCCGGTTCCCGTTTCTCCCTCGACCAGCACATCGACGTTCATGTCGGCAATCTGGCGCAAGGTCTCGCGCAGCCGCTTGATGGCAGGAGCCTCGCCGATCAGCGGCAGGCCGTCAGTGGCGAGGGCCGCGGCTTCGCGCAGCCGCCGGTTCTCCATCACCAGCCGTCGCTTCTCACTCGCCCGTTTCAGCGCCTCGACAAGGCGGTCGCCGGCATAGGGTTTCGAGATGAAATCGTAGACACCGTCCTTGAGCGCGGCCACTGCGAGATCGACGTCGCCATGGCCGGTGACCAGGATCACGGGTATGTCCGGGTCGATCGCCTTGATGCGATCGAACAGCTGCAGCCCGTTCATGCCCGGCATGCGGATGTCGCTGACCACCACGCCTTCAAAGGTCCTGTCGACAACGGCAAGCGCTGCCTCGGCGGCGTCGCGCGCGACCACAGCGAAGCCGGCAAGCTCGAGCAATTGCGTTGTGGCGTGCAGCAGGTCCGCATCGTCGTCGACGAGCGCCACCAGCCCTGATCCCTCAATCATTCAATTCGCCTCAAATCGATGGTGAAGGATGCGCCGATGCCATTGCCGGGATCGAGCCGCAGCGTGCCGCCCAATTCCTGGGCGATCTCCTGCGAGATCACCAGCCCGAGGCCAAGCCCCTTCTCCTTGGTGGTCTGGAACGGCATGAACAGATTGCCGGCTGCTTCCGGGCCGAGACCTGGGCCGTTGTCGCGCACCGAAATCAGCACCCTGTCGTCGCGCTCGGCAAGCTCGATCTCGATGCGCGGATCGGGCTGGTCCTTCATAGCGTCCAGCGCATTCTGCAACAGATTGACCAGGATCTGCTCCAGCCGGATGCGGCTCGCCATGACCGCCGGCGAGGCGGTGCCGCGCGGCTTGACGATGGTCACGCCGGAATCGCGGATGCGGCCGGACAGCAGCGACAGCGC
>NZ_RZOL01000187.1:0-11611 GCF_004022985.1 Mesorhizobium sp. M7A.F.Ca.ET.027.02.1.1
GTTCTGGACATCGGTCCTGGTGCGCACCTATGCCTGGCTGGTGATCCTGCAGCGCAAGGGCCTGATCAACAGCTGGCTGATCACACCGAGGTCGATCAGCCAGCTGTTGATCAGGCCCTTGCGCTGCAGGATCACCAGCCAGGCATAGGTGCGCACCAGGACCGATGTCCAGAACGGCAGGATGACGAAGATCAGGCAGATCGACGCTGCGCGGCGCGGCAGTTGCGACAGCATGTAGGCCAGGGGATAGCCAAGCAGCACGCAGGCGCCGGTGACGATGAAGGCGACCTTGAAGGTGGTGACAAAGGTCTTGATGTAGGAGGCCTGCTCGAAGAATCGCGCATAATTGGCGGCGCTGAAGCCGCCCGCTTCGTCGAACAGCGACAGCCAGAACAGCCAGCCGATGGGCACGATGATGATGGCGAAGACCAGCAACAGGCTCGGCGACAGCAGCGCCAGCAGCCGCAACGACTCGCGCCGCGCGTCCGTGCGCAGCGCCTGCGTGTTCAAATCCGGGCCCGCGCGGCCGGCATTCTCCTGCATAACGGCGGTCTGCGCGCTCATCAGTCTGCCGCTACCAGGATTGTGTCCTGCGCATCGAGACCGAACGAGACTGGCTGGCCGGGCGCCGGCATTTTCGCCAGCACATCGCTGCGGCAATAGTCGCGCAAAGTCAGCTGCCGGCCGTCGCGCAGCACGGCATAGCAGACGAAGCTGTCGCCCTGATAGATGATGTCACTGAGCGTCGCGTTGAGCACGTTGACGCCGCTTGTCGGTTCGGCGGTTGCCAAGAGCCGCAGCTTTTCCGGCCGCACCACCATCAGGTACTGGCCTGCCGCCGGCGTCGCCGCCGCCGTATGGATTCTTCGGTCCTCGTACCAGACGGAGCCGTTGCGGCACTCGACCGGAATGAAATTCGATTCGCCGATGAAGCCTGCTACAAATTGCGTTTGCGGCCTGGCGTAGAGGCTTTCGGGCTTGTCGAGCTGTTCGATGCGTCCGCCGTTCATGACAGCAATGCGGTCCGACATGGTGATGGCTTCGCGCTGGTCGTGCGTGACATAGACGGTGGTCATGCCGAGCCGCCGATGCAGGGCGCGCAGCTCGATCTGCATGTGCTCGCGCAGGCCCTTGTCGAGCGCCGACAAGGGTTCGTCCATAAGAACGATGCGCGGCTCGAAGACGATGGCGCGCGCCAGCGCCACGCGCTGGCGCTGGCCGCCGGAGAGTTGGTCGACCCGGCGCTCGCCCAGTCCCTGCAATTTCACCAGATCGAGTGCCTTCTCGACACGCTCGGCCGTCTCGGCGGCCGCGACGCCGCGTTGCTTCAGCGGAAAGGCGATGTTGTGAAAGACGTTCATATGCGGAAACAGCGCGTAGTTCTGGAACACCATGCCGATGTTGCGCTTGTGCGGCGGCGTGGTGATGATCTCGTCGCCGCCGACCCTGATCGAGCCGGCATTGGCCCGCACGAAACCGGCCAGGATCATCAGCAGCGTCGTCTTGCCGGAACCGGAAGGCCCCAGCAGCGTCAGGAATTCACCAGCCTCGACATCGAGGTTGAGGTCGCGCAGCACAGGCACGCTGCCAAATCGTTTCTCGATCCCGCGCATGCCGATCGGCAACGCGGATGGCGCAATGGACAAGATTTTTCTCTCCCAGGGGCTGAGGCGGCGAAAGCAGGGCGAGGCGTCGCCCTGCCGTGGTTTGGATTGCGGCCGCAGCCTATTGCTGGATCAGATTGTTGAACTTTTCCGTCGCCTCGACCAGGTTGTCGCGCCAGAATTCTGCATCCTGCAACACCTGCTTCTTGACGTTTTCGGGCGCCGAATTGATGTCCTTGATCCTGTCCTGCGGGATCTTGCCAGTCTCGAAAGCCTTCTCGTTGACCGGGCCATTGTCGACATAGAGCGGCAGATTGGCCTGCAATTGCGGGCTGACGAACATCGCCAGCGCCTTCATGGCCGCTTCCTTGTTCTTGGAGCCCTTGGGGATGACCATGCAGTCGGCGGTCAGCACGCCCTGGTCGAAGGAAAAGCTGATCGGCGCGCCTTCCTTTTTCAAGGTGCCGGCGCGGCCGTTCCAGATGCTCGCCATGTCGACTTCGCCGTCCTTAACCAGCTGCATGGCCTGGGCGCCGGAGGTCCACCAAGCGTCGACATTGCCGCGGATCTTGTCGACGGACTTCAACGCGCCGTCGATATCGACCGGATAGACCTTGTCGATCGGAATGCCCTCGGCCAGTGCGGCAACGCTCAGCGTTTCCGTCGCCTGGCTGCCGCTCAGCGCGCGCCGTCCCGGAAACTTTTCCACGTTCCAGAAATCGGCCCAGGTCTTCGGGCCTTTGTCGCCGAAGACGTCGGTCCGGTAGATCAGCACGACCGAGGTGTAGGAAATGCCGACCCAGTCGTCGTGGACAAGCTTCGGGTTGATGCCGCTCTTGTCGATGATGCCGTAGTCGAGCTTCTCGAACAGCCCTTCCTTCGAGCCGCGCGCACATTCGTCGGCGCCAAGTTCGGTGATGTCCCACTTCACCGCATTGCCGGTCACCTGCAGCCGGACGTCGTCGAGGCCGTTGGTGGTGTCTTCCTTGATGGTGATGCCGAGCGCGTCGGCGGTCGGCTTGAAAAACGCCTTGGTCTGCGCCTCCTGGTAGGTGCCGCCCCATGAGGCGACGGTGATAGTGTCGCCCGCCATGGCGGGGGCTGCGAACGAAGCCATGAGGCCCGCCATCGCAACGATGCTAACGTTTCTGGTTCTGTTCATTTTTCGGCTCTCCAACCGGTGTTCCCATTGTTTTTGATTTGGCATGCTATTTTGTATACAATTTTGAGTGTAGCCTAGCGATCGATGTTGTCAACACCGCCGGCGCGCTCGAAATGTACGCTTCGTGCCGGACCAGGTTGGTGAGGGACGGCTTCGCCGGAGGCGTGGCAAATTGCGCCGACTGCGGCTACAGCTATGCGTGTTCCGGCTGAAAGGCCGGAGAAGTGGGAAGGGAAGCTTGGCCAAGGAAACCAAAAATACGCTGCGCGACTCGGTCTACTCCGCGCTGAAGGCGATGATCGTGACCGGCCAGATCCCGCCGGGCTCCCGCGTCACCGAAAACGACATCGCGGCGAAGCTGACGGTCAGCCGAACCCCGGTGCGCGAGGCTTTCAATCGCCTCGAGCGTGACGGGCTGGTCACCGGCCGGCCGCGCCAGGGCTATGTCGTCACCGAGTTCGACATCAACATGTTCCGCGAGGCCTTCGAGATCCGCGAACTGCTCGACGGCCATGCGACGGAACTTGCGGCAACGGCGGCGACGGAACAGGACAAGGCGCGGCTGCGCGCCATGCTGGCCGAATGCGAACGGCTGGCAGCCATTCCGGAACGCACGAACCGGGAAAAATTCCAGGAACTGGAAGTCGGCATCGACCTGCACCGCGTCATCGCCGAAATCAGCGGCAACGTGATGCTGCACAACATGCTGTGCGGCATTCTCGACAAGTGCCAGCACTACGTCTGGACCGAACTGTTGTGGCTGGACGAATGGAAGATCGCCCGCGACGAGCACGCCGAGATCGTCGATGCCATCTGCGCCGGCGACGCCGCCCGAGCCGGCACGCTGGCACGCGCCCATGTGCGCGGCTCGCGAGACAATGTGCTGCGCCTGCTGCAGGCCAAGTCGGATTATCGGAATTTTCTGGCGAAGGCGTCTTGATACAGGTGGCCTTCCTGGCATTCCGCATCGCTGCACAAGAGGGCAACAAATGGCGGTGTGATCGCCGGTTCTCACTTCACCTTTTGCCGAAACTTGGAATGGCAGCTTGAGCAATCCTGGAGGATAAGGTGCAGAAGATGCTCCGCCGGCAATCCGGCCGGATCCGCCTCCGTTGTCTTCAGCCGCTTGCCGAGCAGACTGCCCCCGTCCATTGACGTCATCGCGCCCATGCGCATGTCCGAGGTGATCCGGGCAGGCGCGGTTTCGGCCTTGGCTGCCAATGCATCGGCGAGTTCGCCAATGTGACTGGCGAGCGCCTCGAACTCCGGCCGCGCCTGATCGATTTCCGCTTTGGCGCCCGACGGCGCGCCCAGCGTGCCCGCCGGGAATTCAGCCATCAGGGCGGGTCCGGTACGGGCGCTGAGCGCCTCCGCCGCCGCCTTGAAGCTGGCGGCGTCGTAGGCGCGCTTGCCGCCGAACATCTCGGCGATGGTTTTCGCTGCCGCCGCCATAACCTTCATCGAGGCCTGGCGTGCGGCCACGATCTCATCACTGGAGGCGACCGCCTGCGGCGAGGAGAGGCTCAGCGAACCGGCCAGCGCCAGCACCACCGCTCCGAACGCGATGCCGAACTTCATGCCATGACATCGAGCACGCCCATCATGCCGAGCTGCTCGTGCTCGAGGATGTGGCAGTGATACATGCGCTGCCCCGGCCTATCCTGGCGCAGCAGGAGCCGCACCGTCTCGCCGCGGGCGACGTTCACCGTGTCCTTCCATGCGAGATAGGGCGGCTTGGACACCGCGCCGTCGCGCTCATGTTCGACGACCTGGAATTGAGTACCGTGGACGTGAAAGGGATGGTCCATGTCGGCCTCGTTGACTATCTCCCAGAGCTCGATCTCGCCGGCCCTGGCGACGAAGTCGACGCGTTCCATGTCGAAGGCCTTGCCGTTGATCAGGAAACCCATCTCCATGCCGGTGGGTTTCATCGCCATGGTCTCCGTTAAAACGAGCCGCCGGGTGAGGACAGGGTCAGCGAACGGTGCGATCGACCGCAGCCGCGCCGGCAGCTGCGGCACCGCCTCGGCTTCGCTCTCCGAGACATCGACCGTCAGCAGCGTCAGCCCCGCATCGGCCGGGCGGCCGGGACCCATCCAACCACGGTCGTAGCCGAGCGTATCGAGGGTGATGGGGCCGGGCCTGTCGAAGGATGCGACCAACTCGAGGCGTTCGCCCGGGCTGAGCAGGATCTCGTCCGCCGCCACCGGCGCCGCGAGCAGCCCGCCATCCGTTCCGATGACTGTTATCGTCGCGCCGTCGAAGGCAAGCTTCAGGAACCGTGCGTTGGTGGCGTTGTAGAGGCGCAGGCGTCGCTTGGCGCCCTTTGCCACCGAGAGCCTGGGATTCTTCTGGCCATTGACCAGCACGTGGTCGCCAATGCGGCCGTTCATCAGATCGCTCATGCTGTTGCTCGGTATCGAGCCATCGGCGGCAAGTCTGAGGTCGGTGAACACCAGCACCGTGTCGCCATATTCGGCCGGGATGGGATCGGCCTTGGCCTTGACGACGAAGGCGCCGGCAAGACCCCGATAGACCTGCTCTGCCGTCTTGCCGTGCGGGTGCGGGTGGTACCAATAGGAGCCTGCGGAGCCTTCCGGCAGCTCGAAGGCATAAACGCGCTCGGTGCCCGCCGCAACCGGATCCATCGGACTGCCGTCCTGGTCGGCGGGCACCGGCATGCCGTGCCAGTGGATGGTGCTCACCTCGTTATCGATGCGGTTGGCAAATGTGATCTCGACGCGGTCGCCTTCGAAGGCCTCGATCAGCGGCCCCGGGCTGATGCCATTATAGGCGAGGATCGGTGTGTCGCGCCCCTCGGCGAACCTCGCAATGGCCGGTTCCGCGGTCAGCCTCGCCCTGAGCAGGCCCGGCCGGTCGGCTTCGTTGGCAAGCACTTGCAGGGCGCGCAACGCCTGGCCTTCGGGCAGGGTGACCGCGTCTTGCACCATCGCGGCCATGTCGTGCCCGGCATGGCCGCCCATGCCGGGCATCGACATATCGTCCATCTTCGTCTGCGCCAGCGCACGCGGGCTCGCCAGAACCGTCGCCAGGCTTGCCGTCAGAAATCCGCGTCGATGCATTTCTCCACTCCTTGCTCTCGATGAAAGGCCCGCCGGAAGACCTCGCGTGACCCTAAGGGTTCCAGCAGCTGGAAGGTCAAGTGAGATCGAGCAGTCGACGGTGACGATAGAAGCTGCCCTGGCGCACGATGTAGTGAGAGCACGGACCCGCTGTCCGATCATGAACACCGGTCGTTCCGGCGAAGTCGCAGAGTTCTCAGCCCTTGCGCTCCTGAAGGCTGTTGCCGCCGTCGACCACCAGCAGCGCGCCATTGACATAGCTGGCGCCTTCCGAGGCCAGGAATACCACCGCGGCGGCCACCTCATCCGGCCGCCCGGCCCGCGCTGGCGGCGTATGTAGGGCGGCTTGCCGCTCCATCTCGCTCGACGAGCCCGTTTCGATCCAGCCGGGAGCCACGGCATTGGCTGTGATGCCGCTTTTGGCCACTTCGAGCGCCAGTGTCCGCGTCAGGCCGACCATGCCGGCCTTGGCGGCGGAATAAGCGGCCGTGCCTTCAAAAGATACCAGCGGGCCGGTGACCGACGCCACATTGACGATGCGCCCGTAGCCCGCTTCGACCATCGCCGGCAGAAAGGCCTTCGTGACGAGGAATGCCGTCTTCAAGCTAACGTCGATCCCCTGATCCCAGTCGGCCTCGGTCATGGCGAGAAACGCCTTGTCGACCGATGGCGATGCCAGCGAGCCCATGCCGGCATTGTTGACCAGGATGTCGACGGCGCCGACTTCAGCCCGCAGCCGCGCGACATCAGCTGCCATGGTGAGATCGGCGACCACGGCCTTGGCATCGATGCCTTCTGCACGGAGCCCAACGGCGCGATCGAGCACACGCGCACTGGCACCGGTGAGAAAAACGGCATGGTCGGCATAGCCGAGCTGCCGGGCAATGGCAAAGCCGATGCCGTCGGCCGCGCCCGCGCCGGTGATAAGTGCGCGTTTGATGCGGGTATGGGGAATGGTCAAATCAGGCTCCGCTGGTTTCCGCCTTGTCGCGGTCTTACCACGCAGATTGGACGACGGCGCTGCGAAGATTTGCTCTGCAGCATTCTGCGCCGCTTTGCCGAGCTTCGTCCTGGTGACCCGCGTAGGCGCCGCCCGAATGCTTAGTCCATTGCGTGGCCGGTGTTGACCAGCCATCCTGCCACCGCCGTGCAGTCGCAGGCCGTCACTCGTTCCCGCCGTTCGGGTTGGAGCCCGCCATGACGCAAGTTGACACGCAACCGGACCCTATGCGCCCAATGTCATCCTCGATAGGTCACTTCCATGGCAGTCCTGCTGCGCTGAGGCGTGACCACAGGTTATTTCTAAACTCCGGACCGCGCGCTTGCTGCAATCGATCGACATACTCGCCGGTCAACCTGGGCGACTCGCGCGAGACGAACGACACGTCCTTCCGCGCAGACTCGAGATCGCCCATCCCCATGTATGATGCAGCCCGCAGGAGCCGTGCCCAGTGGTATTCAGGCAGGACCATCAGAAATCGATCAAACGAGGCAGTCGCGGCGTTATAGTTCCCGCCGGCGTATTCGGCATCGCCCCTGAACAGAAAGATCGGATGATAATTCGGACTGAGAAGGTCGGCCCGCGCGAAAGCTGCCTGTGCACCTTCGAGATCTCCGGCGTAAGTTAGCCCAATTCCCAGCCAGGTACGACACTCTGCATCGTTCGGATTGAGTGCGATGGCCCGCCACAGGCAGCCAAGGCCCGTCTGCAAGTTTCCGAGATAAGTCTCGGCCAATCCGAGAGCACTGTGCAGAGATGCTTCCCGGTCATGGCCACAAAGTCCGGCCCGAGCCTCATCACCAGCCCGGCGAAAGGCCTCGATGGGTTCAATGGACCATCCGTTGAAGCAGGAGTGGAAATCGACCCAGGCAAGAGTCTCCCTTATCAATGCATGCTCTGGCTCGGCGGCGAGGAGCCTTTCACAGAGACGCCGCGCTACGACCATGCCTTTCGCCGTCGGCCGTTCGACGTGGTAAAACGCCTTCAGATAGAGCTTGTGGTGCTGAATTGCTTCCTCGAGGGCGGGCGGGCCTGCCGCGTGCTTCATCAACACCTGGAAGAGATTTCCGCTGATCACGCCTGTCAATTCGTCATGCGATGACGTCTGGGCGAGATCATATCTTGCGCTCCAGACCTCGACTTCCTCCTCGGCGTCCACGAGATGCGCGAAGGCGTGCATGGCTTTGTCTTGGCTATGGACCGCGACCTCCAGGACATAGTTGGCTCCCGTGGTCCTGCCGATTTCCTTGACAGTGAGATGCCGCTTCGCGAGCGCGAACATTGTGGCCGCTGCGACGATTCCGATCTGGGAGAAGCGTCCGAGCTCTGCGGTCAACGCGCGCGTCAATGCATCCGCATCGGTCCTTGTTTTGCCGAACTGACCCTTGACCGGCATCACCGCCAGCCGCGGTTTTTCGCTTTGATGGGGTGACAGCCCGCCTGGCCGGGCGCCGGAAGCGCCGGCAAAGTACGCCGCGAGCCCGATCTTGGTCCGCACCCCAAGTTTTCCGTAGATGGTCGCAAGGTGAGTGCGAACAGTGGCCGGAGCAATGAAAAGCGCCTTGCCGATCTCCCGATAGGTCAGGCCGGCGGCGAATTTTTCCGCGACCTCGCGCTCACGACCCGACAAAGCGACAAGCGTTTGAGCTTTCGAAGCGCCGAGCACCATTGTGGACCCCCGTCCTTGGAAACCCCTCCGTAGCCGAAGAATGCTACAGAAGAATGCTACAAATGCACTAGGCCGAATACCGCATCTGCCCGATTCCGCCGCAGGCTCGCACGGCGCAAGCTTCCCTAACGGCAACAAACAATCGGCTAAGGGGGTTCCATGCGTCCTGTATCCATAGTGCTGGCATGCACGGCCTTGGGCTATTCCGCCCAACCGTCACCTTCTTTCGCAAGCGGGTGCCGACAGTTGCTGGAATCAAACGTGAAAATCGCCAGCATGCATGCCTATGCCAGCATCTTGGCCAATGCTGCCAGCAACGGCTGGAACTACACGCCTGAATCGATCGTCAGCGGCTCGAAGCGTCACTTCGAGGAGATGAGTCTCCAGTTGATCGCAGCCGGTTATGAGATTGTCCCCGCCAACGCTCACCCGCACTGCGCCAATCTGAACAGGGCGGGAGACGACGAGAGCACGATGACGACCGAGCCGATCACCGAAGCAAGCCCGATCGACCGCGGCCTGATCTAAGCTGGTCTCACCGCGCGCCACATACACCAGCTTTTGTCGAAACATCGATATGTCGAAGGTGCGGGCCAACTGTCTGCTGCTCGGATCGAGATGATCCAGCACGTCTTCTGCGTGCGCTGCCTGATCGCGGGGTTCGTTATCAATGATCATGCATGACCTTCCCGATGCCGCCGGAGAGCCGGGCGACACTTCAGGCCTGTCGCGTTTCGCCGCGGCAATCCGTTCACGCATGGTAGGTCCCGGAGGATATTACAATCTCGGCAATGGGCTCGGGCTGGCGACGGGCGTCATGGTCCAGATCGTTGACGTGCCGCCGGGTTCCGCCGTGAGTGGCCATGCCGCGCTCCTCGATTATTTCGTTGGCAGCATCGCTGCCCTGTCGCTCACCTTGGCCACGCTGGTCTTCTTCTGGAGCGGCGAGATCTACTGCCGCGCATGGGCCAGGAAGCCGTCCCCAGACGTGTCCCTAAACCGCCTTGGCGACATGACGTCAGGGGTCGGGGCGATCGGACTCGGCATCGCCCTGTTCCTGTTCGGCGAACCTGTGCTTGCGGCGACCTCGGGCTTGCTGCATGCGCTCGGCAAGTTCGGCAGCGCCTTCGAGGACGGCAAGCCGTTGCCCGGCTGGCCAGCCAACTGGCCCAATCCGTTCCGGAGTGCCGTTCTGGCCAGCCGTCTGCCGGCGCTGGTCTCGGCCGCGGTGGGGAGCGGCGGTGCCCTGCAACTGGTATGGTCGGGCGCTTCCTGGACGCTCGTCGCAGCGCCGCTGACATTGCTTGTCTGCTATCTGCTTTGGGCCAAGGCAGACCTGTTGCTGCTGCTCCAGGAGGTGCGAGCCGGGAGCGCGCCGGCATCGTCCGCCGGCAACCGAGATCGAACGTGACGGCCCATGTCGAAGACAGAGGCCCCTGCTTGCAGGCGCCTTTGGGGGTTTGGCAACGTCGCGCAGAAGACCGTGCTGGATCATCTGCAGCATCAGAAGACTCTTCCGGAGTTGAAGCGCACCAAATTCGAGGTGCGGGCGAGGGCCGGAGCGAGAGCGCGCCTCATCCCGCCGATCAGCATGTATGAGAACGCGAGGAATGGCGGCAGTTGAAAACGGCCTTTTTCGGACAGTCATTCCCTAGGTTTTGCGTTGGGAGCCGGCAACATCAACACCGGTGCCTCATGCGTGTACCCAGCGACAGCGCTGACCGCCAGCCCGATCATGCCGATGCGGTTGATTGGCGAGGCCTGAAAGGAAGCAATTTCAGCTGGATGGAATGGCGCGCCCGAAGAGATTCGAACTCCTGACCCCCAGATTCGTAGTCTGGTGCTCTATCCAGCTGAGCTACGGGCGCGCAACAGGCCATGCTTTCCATGACCCCGCAATCCGATCGTAAACGACCGGTCGCGACGAGACGTGTTCCCTAGCGACTGAATTTCGGAAAAGCAAGCCGATCCGGCAAAAGTTTTGTCACAAGTGCCTTGGCCGGCGATGAACGCTGGAGATTCCGGCACCTGGCAACGGTCCGAAGTCGAGCCGGTTCCTGCTCATTGGAAGAATCGGGCCAGAAGACAAGAGGGCCGGGCGACCCAGCGCTCTAAACCGTCAGGCGGGGCGGCGCAGGCTGTTGCGGGCCTGGTCGAGCCGGACCGGCTGGTCGGGGATGGTGACGGCGAATGTGGTGCGCCCGCCAATGCTCTCGACCAGTTCCACCGTGCCGCCATGCGCGCGGATCAGTTCGTGCGCGATCGCTAGGCCAAGGCCGGTGCCGCCGCTGCGCGCCGAGCCGCGAAACGCCGCGAACAGGTTTTCCCGCGCCTTGGGCGGCAGGCCGGGTCCGGTGTCGCTGACGGCGATGCGGCTGACGCTGCCCAGACGCACGGCCGAAACCGCCAGGCGGCGCACCAGGGCGTTTTCGCTGTCGGCCGCCATCGCCTGCACGGAATTTCGGCACAGATTGGTGAGCACCCTGAACAGCTGGTCGGAATCGGCATCGACCTCGAAGGCCGGCTCGACCGAATTGACGAACTCGATGCCTTGCTCGATGTCGAGCAGGCCTTGCACATCCTCGACCAGCTGCCGCAGCCGGAGCCGGCGGCGCGCGGGCGGCGGCTCCTGGGTGCGGCCGTAGTGAAGCACGCCTTCGGAATAGGACACGGCACGGTCGAGTGCGCGCAGCAGTTTCGGCGCGAAGGCCTGCACGGTCGGATCCTTGACCTGGCGCAGGCGGTCCGACATCAGCTGCGCCGAGGCCAGGATGTTGCGCATGTCATGGTTGATCTTGGAGACCGCGAGGCCGAGGTCGGCAAGATGCTTCTGCTCGGAGAGCATTTTTTGCAGCCGCTCCTGCATTTGCGACAGCTCGCGCTCGGCAACGCCGATCTCGTCGGCGCGGGCAGCCGGATGGATGATCCGTCCGGGATCGTCGGGGGCCTCGGAGAAGGACAGCATCGAGCGCGTCATCGTCCGGATCGGCCCGATCATGATCAGGTCGATGGCGGCGTAGACCAGCATGGCGGTGAACAGCGAGATCAGCAGCGAGACGAAGGCGACGTTGCGCGAATAGCGCAGCATCGCAT
>NZ_RZOL01000188.1:0-11580 GCF_004022985.1 Mesorhizobium sp. M7A.F.Ca.ET.027.02.1.1
GCTGGGCCGGTCAGCGCATCCTCGACGTGCTGGTTTCGCATGTCGTCGGCACCGGTATCACCGTGGTGCCGAACACCGGTTCCGACCGCGCTGACACGCAATTCCGGCTGGCTCGCGAGGAATGGCAGGCGCGGGCCGATGTCGAGGGCGTGCTCGACGAGCCGACCATGCAGGCCCTGGCGCTGCGCTCGATGGTCGAGGGCGGCGATTCTGTCATCCGCTTCATCGACCTCAGTTCGGCCGAAGCCGACGGAAGCGTGCCGTTCCGGCTGCAGGGTCTTGAGGGCGACCAGATCGACGCCTCGCGCGACTATGGTCTCGCCGGATCCAACACCAGGCTCGGTGTCGAACTCGGCGACAATGGCCGCCGCAAAGGCCTGTGGCTGTGGAAGAACCATCCCGGCGACATGACAGTGTCGGCGCTGGTCGGCGGTTCGGCGCTGGTCGGCTGGAACGATCTCTGTCACCTCTACCGGCCGCTGCGCTGGGGCCAGGTGCGCGGCATCACATGGTTCGCGCCGATCCTGCTCAATGGCCGTGAGGCGCAGGACCTGTTCGATTCGGCGCTGATGCAGGCGCGTACACAGGCCTGTTTCGCCGGCTTCCGTAAATCCAATCCCGGCGATCCTAATCCGTTCGCCACCAAGGATGCCGCCGATGGCGCCGGCGACAGCCAGAAGGTCACCCGCATCGAGCCGGGCATGATCGTCGACATCGGCAATTCCGACATGGTGTTCGCGCAGCCGTCATCGCAGTCGCAGTTCGGCACCGTCTATCTCGCCGCGATGCAGGCGATGGCTGCTGGCGCCGGCATCACTTACGACCAACTGACCGGCGACTTGCGCCAGGCGAACTATTCGTCGCTGCGCGCGGGCAAGATTGATTTCCGCCGCCTGGTCGAGCAGATCCAGTGGCACCTGATAGCGCCGCGCATGGTGCTGCCGGCCAATCGCCGATTTACCGAACGCGCCATCCTGGCCGGCAAATTGCGGCCGCGCAGCGATGGCTATCCGGTCGACCTGATCATGCCGGCCAACGAGCCGATCGATCCCAAGAAGGATCTCGAGGCGGACATCGCCGCCGTCCGTGCCGGGCGCATGTCGCCGCAGGAGTTCATTTCGGCCTGGGGTCGCGACTGGAAGAAGGTGGTGGCCGACACCGAAGCCTTCTTCAAGGTCGCCGACAAGGCCAATCTTGCCCTCGATATCGACGGGCGCCGCCCGCTCAACGGCGGTTCGCCGCCGGCGCCGCAGGATGGAGCCCCGCAAAACCCACAGGATGTCAACAATGACTGAGATCATCCGCCTGCCGCAGATGCTGCGCGATGCCGAGGTGCGTGCCGGCTCGTTCGACGAGGCCGCCAACACCATCGACGTCATCTGGACCACAGGCGCCACGGTGCGGCGCTTCTCCTGGATGGATGGCGAGTTCGACGAAGAGCTGATCGTCAGCGGCAACGCCATCCGGCTCGACCGGCTGAACAGCGGCGCACCGTTCCTCGACACGCACGGGCAATGGAGCCTCAACGACGTGATCGGCTCCGTTGTGCGCGGTAGCGCCAGGCTTGAAGGCGGCAAAGGCGTCGCCAGAGTGCAGCTGTCGGCCGCGGCCGATGCCGTTGATCGTGTCGCTCGCATCAAGGAAGGCACGGTCTCCAACATCTCGGTCGGCTACCGCATCCACGCGGTCGAGCGCAAGGAAATGGACGGCAAGGTGCCGCTGCACCGCGTCGTCGACTGGGAGCCGTGGGAGATCTCGGCGGTGCCGATCCCGGCCGATCCCGGCGCGCAGGTGCGCAGCGGTGGCGCCAAGCCTGAGACGTTTGATTGTCGCGTCATGCGCACGCTCGCAGACGCAAACGAGATCCGCCGCATCCGTCTCGGCATGCAGCAGCGGATGGCCGGTATCGGTCGCTAGTCCAAGCATACGCATCTCAACGGCCGCCTGCGCTCCACCGGGGACGCAGGGCGACGGCTCATCGCCCCGGAATCGCAAAGGACCAAAGCCATGATGAAAAAGGCTTTCTTCTCCGCGGCCGTCGCCATGATCCTGTGCGCCGGCCTTATCGTCGGCCTTGGCGCCGACCTGGCCTATGCGGCGCCGCATATGCCGCTCGACCTGCACCAGCATTTCAATCTTTCCGATCACATCATGCAGGCCACCGTGGCGCTTGCCGGCCTGCGCGCCAAGCTCACCGAACTGACCACCAAGGCCGAACAGAAGAAGGCCGAGATCAAGGATGACACCGCACCTGATGCGGCGCGAACGATCGAGGCCGACCATGCCAGGATCCTGACCGAGATCGAGGAAGTCAGGGCGCAGATCCGCACGGCCGAAGAGGAAGAGACCCGCAGCCAGCAGCAGCGCCAGGCGCCGACGCCCGACGCGGCAACCCGTGCCGCCGACATCGTCGGCATTGCGGCCACCGCGCGCGCCCAGGGCGTCGATCTGTCGACCGAGGACGAGCAGACCGCCATCCGCACCAACGTCGATCCGTCAGCTTTCCGCGCGCAGATGTTCGACCGCCTGGCCGCCCGCCAGACGCAGACCAATCCGGCCCGCATCACGCAGGACGATCGCGACGTCAGGCGCACCGCCATGACCGAGGCGTTGTCCTATTCGCTCGGCGCACCGCTGCCGGCCGCCGGACCTTCCGCTGCTGCCCGTGCGTTCATGGGTCGCAGCGTCATCGACATCGCGGCGCAGTCGGTCGACTGGCGTGGCGGCGTGGTGGTCAATGCCCGCCAGAAGGACGAGATCCTGACGCGCGCCGGCATGTCGACGTCGGATTTCCCGATCATTTTCGAGAATGCCATCAACCGCACGCTCGAAGGCCGCTATGCGCTTGCCCAGCCGACCTATCGCAGCATCGCCCGCAAGCAGAACTTCAACGATTTCCGGCCGCACACCACGGTCAAGACCGGTGATTTTCCGATGCTGCAGAAGGTGCTGGAATCCGGTGAGATCAAGTACGGCACCTTCAACGAGGGCAAGGAAACCGTGCAGGCGTTCAGCTACGCCATCGCGCTGTCGATCACCCGCCCGATGCTGATCAACGACAACATCGGCGCCATTGCCGATCTGCTGTCGAGCTATGGCCCGACCGTCGCGCTATTCGAGGAAGTCACCTTCTATTCGATGGCCTTCAACGCTGCTCTCGCCGATGGCAAGGCGGTGTTCCATACCGATCACAAGAACCTTGCCAGCCCCGGCACGGCGATCGATGTCACCAATGTCGGCAAGGCGCGCGCCGCCATGTCGAAGCAGAAGTCGACCGGCGGCAACCAGCTGTTGCAGAATGCCGCCAAGCTGCTGCTTGTCGGCCCTGACAAGCTGACCGAGGCGGAAATGCTGATCGCCTCGATCACGCCGGCGACGGTTGCCACCGTCAACATCTTCTCCGGCAAGCTCGGCGTTCTCGACACCGCGCAGATCGAGGGCAACGAGTGGTATGCCTTCGCCGATCCGGCGATGGGATCGAACTACCGCTGGGGCTATCTGGAAGGCTACGAGGCGCCGCGCGTGCGCACCGACGAGCCGTTCGGCACCCAGGGCTTCAAGATGTCGGTCGAGCTCGATTTCGGCGTCGGCGCCACCGACTATCGCTTCGGCTACAAAAACCCCGGCAACTAACCGGCCTGACCTTTGCGGGCGGCGTCGTCGCCCGTTTCCCCTTCCTCTATTCCGCAAAGGAGGCCTGTAATGGCCAAGAACTATATCCAGCCGGGTAACACCATTACCTGGACTAATGAAGACGTCACCGGCGCCGTCGACGTGGCGTCTGGCGACGGTGTCGTCGCCGGCTCGGTGTTCGGCGTCGCCCAGACCGATATCGCCGTCGGCGAAACCGGCGAACTGGCGCTGATCGGCGTCCATGAACTGCCCAAGGTCTCGGCGCAGGCCTGGACCTTCGGCGAGCGCATCTACTGGGTCGCCGCGTCCGGCGAAGCCACCAGCACCGCCGGATCCAACAAACTGATCGGCGTCGCCGTCGAAGCGGCCGACAATCCGTCCGCCCTCGGCAAGGTGCGGCTGTCGGCTGCCTTCACGATCTAAGGGATCAGCATGCGGCTCGCTCGCGATTGGGAAGGCCAGCCGGTCTTCATTCTCGCGGGCGGGCCGTCCGTGCTCGGCCACGACCTGTCGATGCTCGAGGGCTATCGGGTCATCGCCATCAACTCGGCGCATCTCACCTATCCCGCCGCCGATGTTCTCTATTATACCGATGACGACTGGTGGACCTCGGTCGGGTCGAAGGAACCGCCCTTCGCCGGCGAGATCGTCACACCCGCCGGCATCGGCCCAAAGGTCTGCACCAGGCTGATCAGGGCGTCGCCGGACAAGGGTTTTTCCAGCGATAGCGAGCGTGTCGCGGTGTCGGCGACCTCGGTCTCGGGCGCGCTTCACGTCGCGATCCACCGCGGCGGGCATCCGGTTTTCGTGCTCGGCGTCGATGGCAAGGTCGGTGCCGACGGTCGGCGTCATCACCACAATGGCCGCTACAAGAACCCGCTGCGCCACGGCTGGGCAAAGCGCCACAATGCCGAGCTGGAAAGGCTCGCCATGTCGATCCGGTCGCTTGGCATCGACGTCTACAACTGTTCGCCGGTCAGCGATCTCTCCTGCTGGCCGAAGCTCGATTTCGAGGAAGCCGTAAGCATGGCGCATGCAGCATTGATGAAGGCGGCACCGTCGCCGGCGAAGTTTCCGCTCGCCGTCATGAGCATGTACGGCGCCGGCGATTGCATTCATCAGCGCGCGGTCCTTCGCGAACTCATGAAGACGAATGACGTCGAGCTGCAGACCTTTTACACGGCGATGTATCACGACCTCGAGGCCGAAGGGCTGCGGGTCACGCTGATCAATCGCCCCAATCTGCCGCCGCGCATGCGCGACAGGGGCAATCAGAACCAATCGGGATCGACAAAGCTCAACACGGCACAGATGAAAATCGGCTACGATCATGCGCAGACCAGGCGACATGGCACCTTGTTGAACGCCATGTTCGGGTCGGTCGGCCTGAAGATTCCCGAGCGGCCGGACTTCTCCATGCCGGTCAAGCAGGAATGGCGCAACGAGGCCAAGGCGCTCATCGGTGACACGGGCGGCAAGCCGGTCATGATCTATCGCCCGATCGTGGTCAACGCGACGTGGCTGGCGCCGGCAAGGTCTCCGGATCCTGCCGCCTATGCGGCGCTGTATCGGTCGATCAAGGACCGGTTCTTCACGGTTTCCGTCTGCGATCTGACGCAAAAGGGCGAGGAGATCGTCGGCGAGGAACAGGACGCCGACCTGAAATTGCACCGCGGCGAGGCCGATTTCGAGACGCTGGCCGGACTGTTCGCCGAGGCGGCGCTCGTCTTCGGCAATGCCGGGTTCACGCCGATCCTGGCGCAGGCGGTGGGAACGCCGAACATCTGCGTCTATGGCGGCAATGAAAGTTTCCGCTTCACCAACATCTGCGGCGCGCATCTGGCGCCGACGCTGCCGATCGAGCCGGTGAAGCCGTGCGAATGTTTCGACCGGCATCACAAATGCGACAAGACCATCGATCTGGCCAAGGCTGTGCCGCTGGTCGAGGCCTTCGCGATCGAGCACGGCGCGACACCGCGCATCCTGGTGTTCGGCACCACCTATGTCGACAGCGAAGAGAAGCAGAGGCTGGCCGGGCGGTGGGAGGCGCTGCACCGCAAGGTGAATGGCTGGGCCGTCGATCTGCTTCTGGTCGACAGCGCATCGCCTGTGCCGCTGCTGGCCGTAGAGGAAGGCGCCGAGAAATACGCCTTCCCCGACAACATCGGCCACCTCGCGCGCGGCGGCAAAGACGGATGGGGCAGGGCCTTCTGCAAGGGTCTGGAGATGGCGATCGACGGGCAATATGACTATGTCGTCCACATCGAGGGCGACAGCCTGTTTTCCAAGCCGGTTCTGCCGATCATCCGCAAGATGATGGCCGATGGCGTGAAGGCGGCCACGGTTCCGGTCGAAGGCACCAAGCGGCAGGAAACCGGATGGGCCGAAACCGGCCTGATGTTCTTTTCGGTCGACTATCTTTGGCAGTCGAAGTTCATCGAGCGCTACGACTGGTGGAACCGCAAGGCGCGGCCTTTCCCGGAACAGGCGGTCTTCGACCTGATCGGCGGCGATTTGCACATGCTGCCGCTGAAGGCCGAGCGCGGCGACAGGGGCCAGATCACGGCAGAGAACGCTGCCGAGCTGGACTGGATCACGCATTGCCCGCCGGAAGCGTTGGACGCCTTCGTGACTAGCATAATCTCCCCCCTTGAGGGGGAGATGGGCGGCAGCCCAGAGGGGGGCGCTGTCCCGCCGACCTCTCCGAGCGAGGCCCCCCTCTCTGCCCTGCCGGGCATCTCCCCCTCAAGGGGGGAGATCGGCCAAACCTCGCTGGTCAAGCTCAACTTCGGCTGCGGCACCAACAGGCTGGACGGCTGGCAGAACTACGATGCCGAGATCGACATCACCAAGCGGCTGCCGTTCCCGGACAGCCACGCAGATTTCATCTATGCCGAGCATGTCGTCGAGCATGTCGATTATCGCGCCGCACTGAAATTCTTCGCCGAATGCCGGCGCGTGCTGAAGCCCGGCGGTGTCATCCGCATCGCTGTCCCGAGCCTCGAAAACATTTATCGCCGCGGCGACCAGGCCTATTTCGACTTCACCCGCAAATGGGGTCCATCCGCCGACCTGCGCGGCGCCATGCACGCCATCATCTTCGCGCACGGCCACCAGGCGATCTGGTCGCAAGGCCTGCTTGAGGCCTGCCTCTACTTCGCCGGGTTCGAGGACGTTGTCCCCGCCGAACAGCATTGCTCCAGCCATGCGGCGCTGACCGGCGTCGAAGGTCATCACCGCGTCATCGGCGACAAGTTCAACTGGATCGAAAGCGCAATTGCGGAGGGACGGAAATGACCGGCCATCGCGATCAATGGTTCGGCGACCGATCCTATGCGCAGCATGGCGACGATTTCGCTGTGCTCAACATCTTCAAGCGGCTGGGCATCGAAAAGCCGAGCTATCTCGACGTTGGCGCCTATCACCCGTTCGATCTGTCGAACACGGCGCTGCTCTACGAACGCGGCTCGCGCGGCATCAATGTCGAGCCAAACGAGGCGCAACACGCGCTGTTTCTGAAACACCGGCCGGACGACATCAATCTGTGTGTCGGCGTCGCGCCCTTCGTTGGACGGCTGACCTTTCATCATGTTGCCGCCGATCCGGGCCGGTTCACCTTCGACGTCGCGACCGCCACCACGCTCGGCATCGTGCGAAGCATGGAACTCCCGGTGATGACGCTCAACCAGGTCGTCACTCATCACGCAGGCGGCATCTGGCCGGATCTGCTTAACGTCGACATCGAAGGTCTCGACGTTGATGTGCTGGCATCGGTCGATTTCGGCGCGCATCCGCCAAAGTTGGTCATCGTCGAGGCCGACAATGGCAGCGGTGACACCAGCCACGAGCTGGCGGCGCTGATGAACGGCAAGGGCTTCTGCCTGCACTCCTGGTGCGGCTCCAACATGCTTTTCGTGCGCGTCGCCGACCAGGCAGCGATCTGGGGCGTCTGATGAGCATCTGGGATATCCATTACGCTGCGCTCTACAATTCGCCGCTGGCGGTGGACGCGGTGCTGACGATCGATGGCACCGATGGCACGACCATCGAACTGCGGGCGATCGACAAGACAGCGCCGGCCGCGCTCGCCTTCAAGGGCGTCGAAGTGCTTGACATCAAGCTGGCGGCAATGGTGCGCGCATCCGACCTCGCCGACATCGAGCTTGCCGCCCTGCGCAACGCCACGCTCGCTTTCAGCGGCAGGACCTGGACGATCAGGAGCCATGAGATCTTCCCGGCGCCGACCGGTGAGAGCAAGGGCGAAATCCGCCTGATCCTTTCCGAGGAGACGGAATAGTTGGACCCGCGCGAAGTAATCCTGGCCCGGCTGCTGATCGTTGCCGGGGACGTCGACACGACGCTGAACCCGATCCGCAACGAGAGCGACCCGGCGGCGGCCAATCTGCCTGCCGTCATCCTGTTCGATGGCGAGGAAACGGCGCGCGAAACCGATCCGCGCGGCCGTACCGCGCTCGCCACGCCTCGGCTTGTCGACATGACGCCGGAGGTTCAGTTTCGCCTCAAGGCCAAGGACGAAGACGTCGGAACCAAGCTCAACCTGCTGCGCGCCAAGCTGATCGCGGCCGTGCTGTCGGATGAGCAGTTGCTGGGATTCACCGCCAATGGCCAGGCGATCCGCTACCAGGGCTCCATGACGGCCACCGAGCGCGGCCGTTCCATGGAAGGCGGCATCGGCGTCGCCTTCACCTTCACCTACGCCATGCGACCTGGCGCTTTGGTCGAGACCGTGACCGCCTGAGTTCAACCCGCCCGGTGATACGGGCAATCACCGAAAGGACATAGCCATGTCGGAATCTCCGGACATCAACAACCTCACCGTCGGCAAAGGCATCCTCTATTTCACGCCGACAGGTGGCGTAGAACGCGACATGGGCGAGTGCTCGGCCTTCGAGACGACGCCTGGCGGCGACACGCTCGACTATTTCTCCAACCGCGTCGGCATCAAGAAGAAGGTGCGTTCTGTTGTCACTTCGGCGAGCCTCGAACTGCGCATCGTCGCCAACGAGGCGACGGCGGAAAACCTGGCGATGCAGCTGGGCGGCGATACGCCGGTCTCGGGCGGCTCCGGCATCCTGACCTTCAACATCATGCGCAACACTGAAGTCACGGGCTCGCTGCGCTACCAGGCGCAGAACGACATCGGCAACAAGATCGACGTCTCGCTGCCATCTGTGTCGTTCAAGCCGGGCGGCACCTTCAATCCGATCTCCGAGGAATGGATGGAGATCGAGATCAGCGGCGAGGCGCTGTCGACCGAACACACGGACGGCACCTCCGACTTTGGCACCATCACGGTCACCGACCAAGCCTGACGGCAAACCGAAGGGCGGAGAAGAGTTTCATGAAGCGTTTGATGGATATAGCGCCGGCCGGCGCGGTGAAGATCGCCGTGACGGTCGGCAATGACGAGATCGAGGTCAACCGGATCGGCTCGAAGCGGCTCACCGGTCTGCTGGCCCGCTATCCGGAACTTGGCGACTTGATGGGCGGCAAGACGGTCGCGCCGATGCGGCTGATCGAGATCGCCGCCGATGCTGCCGCGGCGTTCATTGCCGCCGGCTGCGGCTATGACAACAATCCGGACGCCGAGACCTTCGCTTCCGAATTGGCGATCGAGGACCAGCTGAGACTGGTCGAAGCCATCGCCAAGGCGACGTTCCCAAATCTGGTCGGCCCGCTGATCGAGCAGCTCAAGACACGGGTCGCCGTCTTCCTGGAAGAGCTGCAAAACCCAGAAGCATCGCCAGCCGCAGAGACGCCGGCGATCAACTAGCGGCGGCGATCGAACAGCTGATCGCTGCCGGCCATCGGCCTGCGGATGTCTGGGAGTATTCGCCGTGCGAGATCGCCGGTTACCTGACGCTGGCTGCCGAGCGGCGCAAGCTGGAGGTTGCCGAACAGCTGGCCATCAATGCATTTGCCGCGCGAGGCGATCCGAAGGAGATCAAGAAACTGCTCAAGGATATGAGCAAATAGGGGGGGGCGCTACTGCTGCCCGGCCGGCTTGAAAAAGTCGACACCGGAGAGTTGCGGGGCGCCGGCCAACGACTTGCCGACGGTGCCTTCTGCAGCGACATCGCAGCGCTGATCGGTCAGCACGCTGGTGCAGTTCTGGAACAGCACCCGCAAATCATCGCGGTCTGCCCATGGCGGCATCAAGGTGATGTTGCCGCCGGGGACATTCAGCAGCATGAACTGGTCGCTGGCCACGGCAATGCGGCCCTTGGTGATGACCACGTCGCGGCCGATCAGATCCGGCCACGACACCATGAACTCGACCGGGTCGATCATCACCTGATCCCCGGCTTTGGCACTGTTGGCGCCAAATGCCGCGGCAATGGCGGTCGTCGCGACGATCGCAAGCAGTAAACCAGTATAGCGCATGAACAGTCCCTCCCGCTGAAATAGAAGCACGATTGCTGGTTGATGGCAAATGGCGCGATTTCGTTATCAGAAAAAGGACGGCGAATTCGCGGGTGCGATGGCCTCGATCAAGGATCCGATTGCCTTCGCCGGCACCGCCGCGATCACCGAGGCCGGCGACATCGTCAAGCGCGAGGGCCGCGCCGACATCGCCGCCGCCGGTTTCTCGCGCAAATGGCAGAACGCGCTGCGCGTCAACGTCTATCCCCGACGCCGCACGTCCATAAACGCCGCGGCGCTGATCTTCCACAAGATCCAGTATGCCGGCGTCTTCGACGAAGGTGCGATCATCTCCGGCAAGCCCAAGCTGTGGCTGCCGCTGAAGGACACGCCGAAGCGCGCCGGACGGTCGAAGATGACGCCGGCGCTCTACATCAAGACCATCGGGCCGCTGATCTCGATCGAACGGCCCGGCAAGCCGCCGCTGCTGGCCGGCAGGATCGCCACCAATAGGCGCAGCGGCCAGGCCGGCAAGGTCACGCTTTCGGCCTTGCGACGCGGCGGCAAGGGTGCGCCATCGGTTCTGGTGCCGCTGTTCATCGGCATCGACCGAGTCTCGATCCGTGACCGTTTCTCGATCCGCGAAATCACCGAGCGCGCCGCCGCCAGGCTGGCCGAGCTTTATTTGAAACACCTCAATCCGGACATGTGATGGCCCGCAAACCGATCATCCAGCGCATCGCCCTTGAGGGCGGCGCCGCGATCAAGGATCAGCTGAAGGTGCTCGGCGATGCCGGCGAAAAAGCCTTCAAGCAGATCCAGAACGCCGCCATCAAGGCCGATTTCGGCAAGTTCTCGGCCAGTCTGTCCAAGGTCGGCAGCGATCTTGCCACGGTCGGCCGTCGCGTTGCGCTGCTTGGCGCCGGCCTGACGGCTGCTGCGGCCGGCGCCGGTGCGGCGGTGCTCGGCCTGGCCAAGTCCGGCGGCGAGGCTGTCGACGCCGCAGGCAAGGCGGCGGAAAAGACCGGCCTGCAGGTCGATGCCTATGGGCGGCTGGAATTCGCCGCCAAGCAGGCCGACGTCAGCCAGGAAGAGCTGGTCGCCGGCATGTCGAAGCTGAACAAGGCGATCGCCGAAGCGGCGACCTCGACCACCAAGGCCGGCGACGCACTCGACGCCTCGGGCGTGAAAGTCACCCGTTTCGGCGACAACACCAAGAAGGCGGCGGACAAGGCAAAGCCGCTCGGCAGCGTCTTCGACAAGCTTGGCGTCAAGATCAAGAATGCCAACGGCACGCTGCGCTCCAACGAGGCGATCGTCCGTGACCTGGCGGAAGCTTTTTCGCGCATGCCGGACGGCGCGCTGAAATCGGCCCTGGCGATCGAACTGTTCGGCAAGAGCGGTGCCAACCTGCTGCCGTTCCTCAACCAGGGCAAAAAGGGCCTGATCGACCTCGGCGCCGAGGCCGAACGTCTCGGCATCGTCTTCACCAAGGAACAGGCGCAAATCGGCGACGCGCTCGGCGATACGCTCGATGAGGTGACCGGCGCCGCAGCCGGCATC
>NZ_RZOL01000189.1:0-11577 GCF_004022985.1 Mesorhizobium sp. M7A.F.Ca.ET.027.02.1.1
ATCGGCGTTGGCATTGGCGGCGCGGATTCCGCAATCAACGAGTTCAAGAAGCCGACCGCCACTGGGTTCGTCGGCACCGTGATCATCTCGCCGAAGCGTCATGGCTACGAGACGGCGCTCAACATGTATGACTGGGTTGCCAACAACAAGGAACCGGAGAAGCTGATCCTGACTTCCGGTGCACTCGCCAAGCGTGACGACTACCAGAAGGTCCGCCAGGGCCTCGGCATCGAATAATCCTCCCTGTACAAACAGGCGGCTCATCCCGCCGCCTGTTTGTCATGGCTCAAAAGGATCGGCTCGTGTCCTTTCTCGACTTCTCGCACATCACCAAGACCTATCCGGGCGTCAAGGCGCTGTCGGACGTCTCGTTCGGCGTCGACAAAGGCGCCGTGCATGGCCTGATGGGCGAGAACGGCGCCGGCAAATCCACCCTGATCAAGATCCTCTCCGGCGACCAGCATGCCGATCAGGGTGAGATCCGCATTGACGGCAGGGTTCAGGCCTATACCTCGACCCGGGATGCCTTCGACAATGGCGTCATTGTCATTCATCAGGAACTGCAACTCGTTCCTGAACTCACCGTTGCCGAAAACCTCAGCCTAGGTCGTTTCCCCGCCAACGCCGGCATCATCGCCGGCCGCCGGATGCTGGACGACGTCGGCGCCAAGCTGAAATCGGCCGGTATCGACATCGACATGCGCCGCAAGGTCAAGACGCTGTCGATCGGCGAACGCCAGATGGTCGAGATCGCCAAGGCGGTCATGCTCGACGCACGCGTTATTGCGCTGGACGAACCGACCTCGTCACTGTCCTCGCGCGAAAGCGAAATCCTGTTTGCCCTGATCAATCGCCTGCGCAGCGAGGGCAAGGTCATCATCTACGTCTCGCACAGGCTCGACGAGGTGTTCCGGCTCTGCGACAGCTTGACCGTGCTGCGCGACGGCAAGCTCGCGGCGCACCACGCGTCGCTGAAAGGCGTCACCCGCGATCAGGTCGTCGCGGAGATGGTCGGCCGCGAGATTTCGGATATCTGGGGTTTTCGCGCACGAAAAACAGGCGATGTCCGCCTGAAGGTCGACGCTCTCAGCGGCCCCAAACTGCAGACACCGGCCAGTTTCGAGGCAAGGGCAGGCGAGATCGTCGGCTTCTTCGGCCTGATCGGCGCCGGGCGCTCGGAGCTGATGCGGTTGGTCTATGGCGCCGATCCGCGTTCGGGCGGCACCATCACCGTCGACGGCAAGCTGGTTCGCGCCACCGATCCGCGTGGCACGATCCGGGCCGGCATCGTGCTGTGCTCGGAGGATCGCAAGCATGACGGCATCATCCAGGGGCGCTCGGTCGAGGAGAACATCAACATCTCGTCGCGGCGCCATCACACACGCTTCGGCGTGCTCAACCGCGCCAGCGAGATCGCCACGGCCGAGACCTTTATCAAGAAGCTGAAGGTGCGCACGCCGTCGCGCAAGCAGGACATCATCAACCTCTCCGGCGGCAACCAGCAGAAGGTCATCCTCGGCCGCTGGCTGTCCGAACAGGGCGTGCGGGTGCTCATTGTCGACGAGCCGACGCGCGGCATCGATGTCGGTGCCAAATCGGAAATCTACGAACTGCTCTACCAGCTTGCGCAGGACGGCATGGCGATCGTCGTGGTCTCGTCCGAACTGCCGGAGGTGATGGGCATCTGCGACCGTATTCTGGTGATGTGCGGTGGCCGCGTCAGCGCTGAACTCACCCGCGACCAGTTCGCCGAAAGGGCGATCCTGGCCGCCGCTCTGCCCGATCAGAAAACCCCCGACGCGATCGCATCCTGAGGACTTTGGCATGACCGACCAGTTGAAAAAAATCCTGCTCGGCGAACAGGGCCTCGTCGTCATCTTTGTCGTCGCCTTCGCGCTGGTGTCGGCTCTGGTGCCGAACTTCCTTACGGACCGCAACATGCTCGGCCTGCTGCAGTCGGTGGTCACCGTCGGTATCGTCGCCTGCACCATGATGTTCTGCCTCGCCGCGCGCGACTTCGACCTGTCGGTCGGTTCGATCGTCGCCTTTGCCGGCATGGTCGCTGTGATGGCCTCGAATTACACCGGCTCGATCCTGCTTGGCCTGCTGGCGGCAATCGCCTGCGGCGCTTTCGTCGGCTTCATCAACGGCGTTGTCATCGCCAAATTTCGCATCAACGCGCTGATCACGACGCTGGCCGCCATGCAGATCGTGCGCGGCTTTGCGCTGATCGCGTCCGACGGCCGCGCCGTCGGCATCAACAGCCCGGATTTCTATCAGCTGGCGCTCTCGAAACTGCTCGGCATACCGACGCCGGTCTGGGTGCTTGCCATCCTGTTTTGCATCTTCGGCTTCGTCCTCAACCGGACCGTCTTCGGCAAGAACACGCTGGCCATCGGCGGCAATCCGGAGGCCTCGCGGCTTGCCGGCGTCAATGTCGACCGGACGCGCATCTGGATTTTTGCGCTGCAAGGCGTCGTCTGCGGTATCGCCGGCATCCTGCTGGCGTCGCGCATCACCTCGGGCCAGCCCAACGCGGCGGTCGGGCTGGAACTCTCGGTCATTTCGGCCTGCGTGCTCGGCGGCGTTTCGCTCGCCGGCGGCCGCGCCACCATGTCGGGCGTCATCGTCGGCGTGCTGATCATGGGAATCGCCGAAAACGCCATGAACCTGCTCAACATCCCGGCCTTCTACCAGTACATCGTGCGCGGCGTTATTTTGCTGCTAGCCGTGCTGCTCGACAATCTGCGCTCATCGGCACTGGGTCGGCGATAGGCTGGAGGAACAAAAATGGCTGAGCGCCTTTCCGGCAAACGCATCTTCCTGACGGGTGCAGCGCAAGGCATCGGGCTTGCCATCGCCGAAGCCTGTTTGGCCGAAGGCGCAAAACTGTTCCTGGTCGACCGCGATGCCGCACTGCTGGACAAGGCAGTCTCCGGCCTTGCCGCACCGCAAGGCCATGTCGGACATGTTGCGGCCGACATAAGCGACAGCACCGGGATTGCGGCTGCCGTCAGCCAAGCGGCTGCCGAGATCGGCCCGATCAACGCGCTGATCAACAATGCCGGGGTCAATGTGTTCTCGACGCCTCTCGAGGCGACCGAGGAAGAGTGGAACCGCAACTTCGACGTCAACGTCAAGGGAGCCTGGAACTGCAGCAAGGCGGTGCTGCCGGGCATGATCGCGAGCGGCGGCGGCGCCATCCTCAACATCGCCTCGACGCACAGCTTCACCATCATCCCGCATACCTTCCCCTATCCGATCGCCAAGCACGCGCTGCTCGGCCTGACCAAATCGCTGGCACTCGAATATGCGGCGCAAGGCGTGCGCGTGAACGCGCTGGCGCCGGGCTATGTCGAGACGCAGAAGGCGATCGATTACTGGAACAGCTTTGCCGACCCGGCCACAGCACGCGCCAACACCATGGCACTGCACCCCGGCGGCCGCATCGCCACGGCGCACGAGATCGCGCTTGCCGCGGTGTTCATGATTTCCGACGAGTGCCCGTTCATGAACGCGGCCACGCTCGTCGTCGACGGTGGACTGAGCCAGCTCCAGCATCCCGCCTGAACGCCGGAAAGACCATGACCAAGAGACGATCGCAGCAGTGGTTCGGCGGGCTGGGCAAGGATGCCTTCATCCACCGCAGCTGGATGAAGAACAACGGCCTGCCCGATGATGCTTTCGACGGCCGCCCGGTGATCGGCATCTGCAACACATTCTCCGAATTCACGCCTTGCCACGTGCATTTCCGCGGCCTGATCGAGCATATCAAGGCGGGCGTGCTGGAAGCCGGCGGCCTGCCGCTCGAATTCCCGGTCTTCTCTTGCGGCGAGTCCAATCTGCGGCCGACGGCGATGCTGTTTCGCAACCTCGCCTCGATGGATGTCGAGGAGGCAATCCGCGGCAATCCCATGGATGGCGTTGTGCTGATGGCCGGCTGCGACAAGACCACGCCGTCGCTGGTCATGGGCGCGGCTTCCTGCGACCTGCCGTCGATCGTCATCTCAGGCGGTCCGATGCTCAATGGCCGCTTCCAGGGCCGGGAGATCGGTTCCGGCACCGATGTGTGGAAGTTTTCGGAAGACGTTCGCGCTGGAGTGATGAGCGAGCAGGATTTCGCCGATGCCGAGAGCGCCATGTCGCGCTCGCCCGGCCACTGCATGACCATGGGCACGGCCTCGACGATGGCCTCGATGGTCGAAGCGCTCGGCCTGGCGCTACCCGGCAACGCCGCCTATCCGGCTGTCGATGCGCGCCGCAGCCGCATCGCCCGCATGACCGGACGGCGCATCGTCGAGATGGTCAATGAGGATTTGCGCCCGTCGGTCATCCTCAAGAAGGCGGCCTTCGCCAACGCCATCCGCGTCAATGGCGCCATCGGCGGCTCGACCAATGCGGTCGTGCATCTCCTGGCCCTCGCCGGCCGTGTCGGCACCGAGTTGACGCTGGACGATTGGGATCGATATGGCCGCGACGTGCCGACCATCCTCGACCTGATGCCATCCGGCCGCTTTCTGATGGAGGATTTCTGCTACGCCGGTGGCATTCCGGCCGTCATGAAGGAGATGGCCGATCTGCTCGATCTCGACGCGCTGACCGTCAGCGGCAAGACCGTGCGCGACAACATCAGTGATGCCCAAAACTACAATCCGGAGGTGATCCGCCCGCGCGACAAAGCGCTCACGCCGCAGGGCGGCATTGCGGTGCTGCGCGGCAATCTGGCGCCCGACGGTGCGATCATCAAGCCGTCCGCCGCCTCGCCAGCGCTGATGAAGCATCGCGGCCGCGCCGTCGTCTTCGAGGACATCGACGACTACAAGGCGCGCGTCGACGATCCCTTGCTGGACATCGACGATGCGTCGATCATGGTGCTGAAGAATTGCGGGCCGAAAGGCTATCCTGGCATGGCCGAAGTCGGCAACATGGCGCTGCCTCGGAAGCTGCTGAAGCAAGGCGTCCGCGATATGATCCGCATCTCCGACGCCCGCATGTCCGGTACCGCCTTCGGCACTGTCGTTCTGCATGCCGCACCCGAAGCCGCTATCGGCGGCCCGCTGGCGCTGGTCAGGAGCGGCGACTTCATCGAGCTCGATGTCGAAGCGAGGAAGCTGCATCTCGACGTGTCAGAACAGGAGCTCGCAAAGCGGCGGACATCCTGGGCTCCGCCGCAGCCGGCTATGCGCGGCGGCTATCAGGGTCTCTACGTCGACCATGTCCTGCAGGCGGATCGCGGCGCCGACCTCGATTTTCTCCTCGGATGCCGTGGCCATGCCATTCCACGCGAAAGCCATTGAGGCCGACCAGCATGCCTAATTTCCGGCCTGACGATTTCCACGGCATTAACGCCATTCTCTACGCGCTCTTTGACGTGAACGAACAGCTGGACCGCGCGGCGATGCGTCGGCAGGTCGAGATCTGCCTGGCGACCGGCGTGCACGGCATGGCGGCGCTCGGCCTGGCAACGGAAGTCGCCAAGCTGACCGAGGCCGAGCGTCGGACGATCATGGACTGGACGGCGGAAGACACCGCCGGAAAAGTGCCGCTCGCCTTCACCATCTTCGGTTCTTCTGTGGCTGAGCAGGTGGCGCAGGTTCGCCATGCCGAAAGCGTCGGAGCGGATTGGGTGATCCTGCAGCCGCCGCCAGCCGGATCCTATGGTGCGCCGGAATACATCAAGTTCTTCGGCCGCGTCGCCGAGGCGACCGACCTGCCGGTGGCGATCCAGAACGCGCCGGCCTTTTTCGGGCGCGGCCTTTCATCGGACGAAATCCGCGAACTCGTCACGCTTCATCCCAACATAAGGCTGATCAAGGGCGAAGGTCCGGTCACCGACATCGCCGGGCTGATCGAGCGCACCGAAGGCCGGATACCGGTTTTCAACGGACGCGGCGGCCTGGAACTGATCGACAATTTCCGCATCGGTTGCCGCGGCATGATCCTGGCGCCGGATTGCGCCGACTATGCCGTGCGCGCCTATCATGCGTTCCGCGCCGGAGACGAAGTCACGGCCGAGGCTGATTATGCAAGAATATTGCCGGCTGCCGTCTTCGTCATGCAAGGCATCGAGAGCTTGGTCTGTTACGGCAAGCGGCTGTTCGGCGCCCGCGCCGGCATCCCGGTACATGACCGGGCTCCGGCGATGCGGCCAGGCGAGCCTGGCCTCGCAATGGTGGAGCGCTTTGCGATTGGTCTGGGTCGGTTGCCTGGCTGAACGGCAACTGCCTTTCAGTAGGTCGTCCGTCCACCCGACAGGTCGAACGTGGAGGCGGTTGTAAAGCTGTTCTCCTTGGAGACGAGCCAGGCGACCATCGCCGCGGCTTCGTCGACCTCCAGCAGGCGGCCGCGCGGAATGCGCGAGCGCATATATTCGATATGCTCCGGCGTCAGTTGTTCGAGGATGCGCGTCTGCGCCGTGGCCGGCGAGATGCAGTTCACCGCGATGTCGTACTGCGCCAGCTCCTTGCCGAGCGACTTGGTCAAGCCGATGACCGCCGCCTTCGAGGCCGAATAGGCTGATGCGTTCGGGTTTCCCTCCTTGCCGGCCACCGAGGCTATGTTGACGATGCGCCCGTAATTGCGCTCCTTCATTCCCGGAACCACGGCGCGGTTGACGTAGAACGTGCCGTTCACATTGACATCGATGACCTTCTTCCACGTCTCGATGTCGTAGACGTCGAGCGGGGCGGCCGGGCCGGCAATTCCGGCGGAATTGACCAGAATGGAAATCTTGCCGGCCAGCTCTTCGGTCCTGGCGCGCGCCGCGTCCACCGACGCCCAATCGGCGACGTCCACGATCTCCGTCGTGGCGGCGTTGCCGAGTTCCTTCTTGGCGGTTTCGAGGCGGGCCTCATCGAGATCCCACAAGGTTACCGTCGCGCCGGAGGCGACGAAACGTCTGGCCATCGCAAAGCCGAGGCCCTGGGCGCCGCCGGTGACCACAGCGTGCTGGCCGTCAAGATCGATCCTGTTCATGTCGAGCGGTTCTTTCCGTTTGAGCTACTTCCGGGATAAAGGCCGGCCTGCGCAGGCGGGCGATATCGCTACATGGTTGCGCCAAGGCTCCATGGCACGAACTCGTTGTCGCCATAGCCGAGCGCTTCCGACCTGGTGCGCCCGCCGGATGCGACGCGCAGGATCTCGGCGAAGATTTCCTCGCCCTTCTCGGCCAGCGAGACGCCGTCCAGTATGTCTCCGCAATTAATGTCCATGTCCTCGCGCATCTGCTCGAAGATAAAGGTGTTGGAGGCAAGCTTGATCGAGGGCGTCGGCTTGCAGCCGAAGGCCGAACCGCGGCCGGTGGTGAAGCACAATATGTTGGCGCCGCCGGCGACCTGCCCGGTGGCCGAGACCGGATCGTAGCCAGGCGTATCCATGAAGACGAGGCCGCGCTCGTTGATCGGCTCGGCATATTCCAGCACTGCGCGCAGATTGGTGGTGCCGCCCTTGGCGGAGGCGCCGAGCGATTTCTCCAGGATGGTCGTCAGCCCACCCAGCTTATTGCCGGGCGAAGGGTTGTTGTTCATCTCCATGTCGTGCCTGGCGGTATGATCCTCCCACCAGCGGATGCGCTCGATCAGCTTTTCACCCACCGCGCGGCTCTCGGCGCGCAAGGCGAGAAGATGTTCGGCGCCATAGATTTCGGGCGTCTCCGAGAGCACGGCCGTGCCGCCTTGCCCGACAAGCAGGTCCACCGCAGCACCCAGTGCCGGATTGGCGCTGATGCCGGAATAGCCGTCCGATCCGCCGCATTGCAGTGCTAGCACCAGTTCGGAGGCTGGTTGCGGCGTCCTTTCGGCAGCGTTCACCGTAGGCAGCATGTCGACGATCGCCTTGACGCCGGCCTCGACTGTCTTTCGCGTGCCGCCGGTTTCCTGGATCGTTATCGTGCGGAAAATCGTGCTCTCCTCGATGTTGTACGACTGCATCCAGCGCGGAATCTGGAACGCTTCGCAGCCGAGCCCGACCATCAGCACGCCGCCGACATTGGGGTTCGTGGCAAAGCCCCATTGCGTGCGCTTCAGCAGGTCGTAAGCGGGACCCTTGGTGTCGATGCCGCAGCCAGTGCCGTGGACGAGTGCGATGATGCCGTCGATATTGGGATAGTCGCGCAGGATGCCAGACCGGTTGACCTCGTCGGTGATGAACCGGGCGACGCTGGCAGAGCAATTCACCGACGTCAGGACGGCGATGAAGTTACGCGTGCCGACCTTGCCGCTCGGCCGGCGATAACCCATGAAGGTGGCCCGCTCGGCCTCGGCAACGATCTCGGTTTGCCTGGCATTTGTGCCGAAGACGTAGTCGCGTTCGAAATTGCGCAGATACACATTGTGCTCGTGAACCCAGTCGCCGGCGACGATGGGTTCCCGCGCAAAGCCAATGGTCTGGCCGTATTTCACGATCGGGTCGTCCGAGCCGATGTCGCGCAGGGCCATCTTATGCCCGCGCGGTATGCGCGCCTTCGCTGCCACGTCCCCGGCTTTGTCCCCGATCTTCAACGGATCGACCGCCAGAAGAATGTTGTCGGTATCCGACAGCTTGATGAACCGTGCCATGACCCAAACTCTGAAAAAGCTCTCCCCGACAAGGAGCGTCGAGAGGCAAAAGTGATTTGGAATACTAATATAATAGAATGTCAGTGGTCAAGGTGCGGTTGCGAAAGGCCTGGACTGCAGGGCGTTGCGGCGGATCGGTCAGGTGAGTGGCGTGCGATGAGTGCGCCTTGCGGCGCAGTTTGAGGGCGGCAAACGGCTGGATGAAACAACGGATCGCCGCCCGGCCGGGACACGGTCAGTCGAGATGGAAGACCTCTTCCATCGCCGCCCACCATTCGCCGTCGGCGCGCGTCGGCAGTGGCGTCTGCATGGGGTCGCACAGCTCCCACCATTTGCGCATCGCCGGCGACTCGCTCATCCGCGCCGCATCCCTGGCGAAGTCGCTGCCGTGATACTCCCAGCAGGCGAACAGAAGGTTCTCCGGTTCGCGCAGGAAGATCGAATAGTTGCGGATGTTGGCGCGGCTGATGACGTCGAGCACTTCGGGCCAGACGGCGGCGTGGACGCGCTTGTAGTCCGCGATCGCCTCGGCTTTCACGCCGATACATAGTCCCATTCTTTGCATGCCGGTGGCTCGCAGGGGCTTCAGTCGAGAAGGTCGGCGGCGACTTCGAGCGTGTTGCGGAACGACGTCTCGAGATGATGTTCCATGGCCCTTGCCGCCCCCTCGGCGTCGTGGCGCTTCAGCGCGTCGAAAATGGCCTCGTGCTGCTCGATCGTCTGTTCTCCATAGCCCGGTCTGGGGATGGCGAGATAGCGTCCGCGATCCATCTGTGCCTTCGAGATGTCGACGGCTCTCCAGATCATCGGCAGGCCGCAGATCTCGGCTATGGTGCGGTGGAAGACATCGTCGAGTTGTATCGCGGTGGCATATCTGCCGCGGGATATGGCAAGCCGGTGCGCCGCCATGTTGTCTTCCAGCAATTCGCTGGCCGCCGCTGTGAACTTGGCGGCCGCGCGTCGGGCGCTCTCCATCTCCAGTGCCCGCCGAATGACATAGGCTTCTTCCAGGTCGGCCCGGCTGATCGGAGCGACATAGGTGCCGGTCTGTGCCAGGATCTTGACCAGGCCCTCGTCGCTGATGCGCTTGACCGCTTCGCGCACCGGGGTGCGCGACACCCCCAGGGCCTCCGCGATGGCGACTTCGTTGATGACCTCTCCCGGCTTCAGCTGCCCGACGACGATCAGGTTGCGGATCTTGTGGTAGATCTGATCGCGGAGCGGAAGAGCCCGATTGAGCGTCGAAGGATCCAGGTCCATTGCAAATCCGTGTCTTCGTTCACCAGAAATGGCCAAATAATACTAGAATGTCAATCGGAACGCATCCAATGGAAGCGGTCGGGTGTCGGTGGACACGATGTTCATAACGACCGCCGGAAATCCACCTTGCCAGAACTGTTATATTAGTGCAATAGTCATCATCCGCGGTGAGAAATTCAACCGTAGCCGAGAGCCTGGACTGAGCCGCGTGTTCAAAGCCCGAACGTTCAAGCCAATTCGAAGAAGGGTCGAGCTGCGTTGAAGCAACTATTATACTAACATATCGATGATCGATACCGAGGACGGCCAGCCGCCAGGAGGAACCTAGCCAGATATGACTGTCGCCGCCGATTGCGCCTTGGACATGCGAGGCATCAGCAAGACGTTCCCGGGCGTGAAGGCTCTGTCCAACGTCAATTTCGCCGTGAAATTCGGCACCGTTCATGCGGTCGTGGGTGAGAACGGCGCCGGCAAATCGACGCTCATGAAAGTACTCAACGGGTCCTACGCACCCACCAGCGGCACAATCAGGGTCGGCGGCGCCGAAGTGCGCATGCGCCGGCCCGCTGACGCCCAGGCGCTGGGCATCCGCATGGTGCATCAGGAAATCAATCTGGTCCCCGACCTGAGCGTCGCCGAAAACGTCTATCTCGGCCGCATGCCGGGCAAGTGGACCTTTCTGCGCAAGGGCGAGATGATCCGGGCGGCAGCCGCCGTCCTCGATGAGCTCGGAGCGGCCATCAACCCGCGTGAACGGCTCGGCAACCTGTCGATCAGCCAGCAGCAGCTCGTCGAGATCGCCAAGGCCTACGCGGCGCAGCCCAGGATCATCGTCCTGGACGAACCGACATCGAGCCTCAGCGAGCATGAGACGGCGGCGTTGTTCCGGATCCTGCGCAAGATGCGCGATGACGGCATCGCCATCATCTACATCAGCCACCGACTGAAGGAGGTGCTCGAAATCGCCGACGAGGTGACTGTGCTGCGCGACGGCTCAATGATCGAGACGCGGCCGATCGAAGGCATAAATGCCGCTCACATGATCAGGCTGATGGTCGGTCGCGAAGTCAGCAATGTCTTCCCGAAAAGCCCGGCCGAGATCGGCAAGTCGGTGCTGCGCGTCGAACGCATCAGCGACGGCGCGCGCTTCCGCGATGTCAGCTTCGATGTACGCGCCGGCGAGATACTGGGCTTGACCGGGCTGGTGGGCGCTGGCCGCACCGAGGTCGCCCGCGCGATCTTCGGCCTGTCGCGGCTTGTCGAAGGCACAGTCAGCGTCAACGGACGCGAGGTCTCGATCAACTCGCCATCCCAGGCGGTCAGGGCAGGCATTGCCTATGTTCCCGAAGATCGCAAGGGCGACGGCGTCGTGCCTGGAATGTCGATCCGGGAAAACATCAGCCTGCCCATATTGCGCCGCCTGAGCCGTTTCGGACGCATCAGCCGCAGCGCCGATCACGCGCTTGCCGCGGACTCGGTCAAGCAGTTTTCAATTTCACCGCCCGACGGCGAACGGCGCATCAGCCTGCTGTCGGGCGGTAACCAGCAGAAGGTGGTCATCGCCAAATGGCTTGCCGCCAAACCTTCGGCCTTGATCCTCGACGAGCCGACGCGGGGTGTCGACGTCGGCGCCAAGGCCGAGATCCACCACATCATCGGCCAACTCGTCGCCGGCGGCATGGCGGTCGTGATGATCTCGTCGGAGCTGCCCGAAATCCTCGGTGTCTGCGACCGCGTGGTGGTGATGCGCGATGGCTATGCC
>NZ_RZOL01000018.1:0-35684 GCF_004022985.1 Mesorhizobium sp. M7A.F.Ca.ET.027.02.1.1
TCATGGGTGTTTCTCCATCGCCACTCGCTTCGCGAGGTCACCGTTTTCGGCGGCGTAGGCGACAATATTGATCAAGCCGGAGAGATGCATAAATGCGTGCCAAAGGGTGGTGTCGTCGTTGGGGCCCTGGACCTCTGCCCGCATATCGTTGAGATCGTCGTACACGTCGCCCATCACTAGCGTCGGAGGTCCGACCTCGAATGCATCAGCAAAGTATACCTTCCAGTACTGACTTTGCCTCACATGGATACCGTCAACGCCTTGACCTTCCAGATAATCAAATAGGCTGTTGGTCAGGTGGCGCAGTTCCGAGATATTGATATCCGCTTCCGCCATCAAACCCTCCCCAGGGCGAAGCCCTTGGCGATGTAATTACGGACGAACCAGATCACGAGCGCGCCTGGAAGGATGGTGAGCACGCCGGCGGCGGCGAGCACGCCCCAGTCGAGCCCGGAGGCCGAGACCGTGCGCGTCATGATCGCGGCGATCGGCTTGGCGGCGGTCGTGGTCAAGGTGCGCGCGATCAGCAGCTCGACCCATGAGAACATGAAGCAGAAGAAGCAGGCCACGCCGACGCCGCTGGCGATCAGCGGCATGAAGATTTTCAGGAAGAAGCGCGGGAAGGAATAGCCATCGATATAGGCCGTCTCGTCTATCTCCTTCGGCACGCCGGACATGAAACCCTCGAGGATCCAGACCGCCAGCGGCACGTTGAACAGGCAGTGCGCCAGCGCCACCGCGATATGCGTGTCGATCAGCCCGAAGGCCGAATAGAGTTGGAAGAATGGCAGCGCGAACACTGCCGGCGGCGCCATGCGGTTTGTCAACAGCCAGAAGAAGAGGTGCTTGTCGCCGAGGAAGCGGTAGCGCGAGAAAGCGTAGGCCGCCGGCAGCGCCACCGAAACCGAGATCACCATGTTCATGACGACATAGATGATCGAATTGATGTAGCCCTTGTACCAGGACGGGTCGGTGAAGATCACGATGTAGTTGGCCAGGGTCGGGCTCTTCGGCCACAGCGAAAACGCGCCCAGGATCTCCTGATTGGTCTTGAAGCTCATATTGACCAGCCAGTAGATCGGCAGCATCAGAAAGATGATGTAGATCGTCGGCACCAACCACCAGAACCGGGATTCTTCGCCGCGCCGGCGCATCAGCCGCGCAAGCTGGTCCTGCGACAAGGTGCTGGCGAGCCCGTCCGAAACCGCCGTCTCACGCACTCGGTCCTGCCTCGTCGTTCCTTCGTTGGCGCCGCTCATCTCAGCGCTCCGCATCGACATTGGTCATGACGGTGTAGAACACCCAAGACAGCAGAAGGATGATCAGGAAGTAGATGATCGACATGGCGGCCGCCGGCCCGAGATCGAACTGACCGATGGCAATCTTGACCAGGTCTATCGACAGGAACGTCGTCGAATTGCCGGGACCTCCGCCGGTGACGACGAACGGCTCGGTGTAGATCATGAATGAGTCCATGAAGCGCAGCAGCACCGCGATCAGAAGCACGCGGTTCATCTTCGGCAGCTGGATGTAGCGGAACACTGCCCAGCGCGATGCACCATCGATCTTGGCCGCCTGATAGAAGGCATCGGGGATCGAGACCAGTCCGGCGTAGCAGAGCAGAACGACGAGGCTTGTCCAGTGCCATACGTCCATCAGGATGACCGTCACCCAGGCGTCGGTCGGATCGTTGACGTAGTTGTAGTCGAAGCCGAGCGACGACAGCGTATAGCCGAGCAGGCCGATGTCGATGCGGCCGAACACCTGCCAAATCGTGCCGACGACGTTCCACGGGATCAGCAGCGGCAGAGCCATCAGCACCAGGCAGACCGGCACGCCCCAGCCTTTCTTGGGCATGTTGAGAGCGATGAAGATGCCGAGCGGGATCTCGATGGCGAGGATGGTTGCGGAAAAGATCAGGTTGCGGACCATCGACAGCCAGAAGCGTTCCGACTCCAGGATCTCGGTGTACCAGTCCGAGCCGTTCCAGAAGAAGACGTTGTTTCCGAACGTGTCCTGCACCGAATAGTTGACCACCGTCATCAGCGGGATCACCGCCGAGAACGCCACCAGCAGGAGGACCGGCAGCACCATGAACCAGGCCTTGTTGTTCCAGGTCTTCTCCATCTAGGCCTCCATCTCGACACGCCAGGAATCGGCATAGATGTTGATGCCGGCCGGGTCGAACCGCACCTTCGGATCGGCGGGCAGGGTCTCGTCCTCACCGATCACGGCAGAGATATCGCGGCCTTCGAGCTTGGCGCGCACCACCTTGTGGCGGCCGAGATCCTCGACCTTGCTGACCTGCACGGCCATGCCTTCGCGGCCGAGCCGGACATATTCGGGACGGATGCCGAGCTCGACGGCGCCGCTGCCTGCCTTTGGCGCGCCCGGCAGTTCGATGCGCTGTGAGCCGAGCGTCGCCGTCTTGCCGTCGATTGCCACCGGCATGACGTTCATGCCCGGCGAGCCGATAAAATAACCGACGAAGGTATGGCGCGGGCGTTCGAACAATTCGGCCGGTGTGCCGATCTGCACGATGCCGCCATCATACATGACCACGACCTGCTCGGCGAAGGTCAGCGCCTCGGTCTGGTCGTGGGTCACATAGACCATGGTGTAGCCAAAGCGGCGGTGCAACTGCTTCAGCTGCGAGCGCAGCACCCACTTCATGTGCGGATCGATGACGGTCAGCGGCTCGTCGAACAGGATGGCGTTGACGTCGGAGCGCACCAGCCCGCGGCCGAGCGAGATCTTCTGCTTCTGGTCGGCGGTCAGGCCCCTCGCCTTCTTCTTCGCCCACGACGCTAGATCGATCATCTCCAGCGTCTCGCGAACCTTGCGGTCGACATCGGCTTCCGGCACGCCGCGGTTGCGCAGCGGGAAGGCCAGATTGTCGTAGACGGTCATGGTGTCGTAAATGACCGGGAACTGGAACACCTGCGCGATGTTGCGCTCCTGCGTCGACAAATTGGTCACGTCCTTGCCGTTGAACAGCAACTGGCCGTGCGAGGGGTGCAACAATCCCGAAATGATGTTGAGCAGCGTGGTCTTGCCGCAACCGGAGGGCCCGAGCAGCGCATAGGCGCCGCCGTCCTCGAAGACATGATGCACTTCCCGTAGCGCGAAATCGGCATCCTTCTGCGGGTTCGGCAGGTAGGAATGCCTGACATGGTTGACGTCGATGCGTGCCATCTCTTTGCCCTCAAGCCGCCAGCTTCGGCGCAGTCACGGCGCTGCCGTGCTCGTCGAAAACCATGATGTGGCGCGGATCGATGAACACCTCGACCACCTCGTCCGGCTCGAAATGCCTGATACCATGGGTCAGCATGACCCAGCGCGCATCGGCGAAATCGAGATGGATGAAGCTCTCCGATCCGGTGATCTCGGTGATCGTCACCTTGGCGCGCACCGGTACCGCCGCCGCATTGGGCCGCTCGAGCGACAGGTGGTGCGGCTGAAAACCGATCGTGTACATGGCATCGGCAATGCCGGAGAGCTCGGCCGGCACCGGCAGGTTCACGCCGCCCTCGAGCAGGAAGTCCCGACCCTTCTTGGCGAGCACGATGGTGTTGAGCGGTGGATCGGAAAACGTCCTGGCTGTCACCAGATCTACCGGCTTGCGGAACACCTCGATGGTCGGTCCGAACTGAGTGATCCGCCCTTCAGAAAGCGTCGCCGTGTTGCCGCCGAGCAGCAGCGCCTCGTGCGGCTCGGTCGTGGCGTAGACGAAGATGGTGCCGGCGGCGGCGAATATCCTGGGCAATTCGGCGCGCAGTTCCTCGCGCAATTTGTAGTCGAGATTGGCGAGCGGCTCATCGAGCAGGACCAGGCTTGCGTTCTTGACGATGGCGCGCGCCAGCGCGGTGCGCTGCTGCTGGCCACCGGACAGGCTTAGCGGCGTGCGGTCGAGATAGGGCGTCAGCTTGAGAAGAGCCGCGGCTTCACGCACCTGGCTGTCGATCCTGGCCTGCTCGATGCCGGCCACCCGCAGCGGCGAAGCAATGTTCTCATAAACGGTCATCGCCGGATAGTTGATGAACTGTTGGTAGACCATGGCGATCTTGCGCTTCTGCACCGGCACACCGGTGACATTCTGGCCGTCGAACCAGATCGAACCGGAGGTCGGCACGTCCAGGCCGGCCATCAGCCGCATCAGGCTTGTCTTGCCGGAAAGCGTAGGTCCGAGCAGGACGTTGAGCGAGCCGTGCTGGAGCGTCAGCGACACGTCGCTTATATGCTCGACCGCGCCGACCGCCTTGGTGACGTTTCTCAGTTCCAGCATGACGCCTCCTCCCAGGCCTTCCGCATCAGCTCAAACCCCTCTTCATTCGGCAGCCGCGACATGGCGCCGGCTTATGCCGCGCATGAACTCATCGAGCGCCGCCACCTGCTCGCGGCTGAGATGCAGACCGCGCTTGGTCCGGCGCCACAATACATCTTCTGATGTGACGGCCCATCCGTTTTGAACGAGATAGCGCACCTCGGCCTCGTAGAGATCGGCGCCGAAGTTGCGGCCGAGATCGACGTTCGATTTGGCCAGCCCCAACAGCATCCTTGCGCGGGTGCCATAGAGCCGGGTCAACCGGCGAGCCAGGCGCGCGTCGAGGAATGGATAGGCGGTTTTCAATTTCGCCACTTCGGCATCGAAACCGGTGGCCGGGAAATCGCCGCCCGGCAGCGGCGCGTTTGCCGTCCACGGCTTGCCGCGCTTGCCGAGAAAACCCTCGATCTTTTCCAGCATCGATTCCGACAGCCGGCGATACGTGGTGATCTTGCCGCCGAAGGCATTGACGATTGGGGCAGCGCCCTCGCCGCCATCGGCCTTGAGCACATAGTCCCGCGTCGCTTCCTGCGCCTTGGAGGCGCCGTCATCATAGAGCGGGCGGACGGCCGAATAGGTCCAGACGATGTCCGAGCGCTTGACGGGTTGGGCGAAATATTCGCTTGCCGCGGCGCAGAGGTAATCGATCTCGGTGTCGCTGATCTTCACGTCATGCGGATCGCCGGGATAATCTTGGTCGGTGGTGCCGATCAGTGTGAACTCTTCCTCATAGGGAATGGCGAAGATGATGCGACCATCCTTGTTCTGGAAGAAATAGGCGCGTGGATCGTCGAACTTCCTGGCGATGACAATGTGGCTGCCCTGCACGAGGCGGACATTGTGCACATCGTTGAGCCCCACCACGCCGGACAGCACATGATCGACCCAGGGGCCGGCGGCATTGACCAGCAGTCGCGCCTTGATCTCCTCGGTCTCGCCGCTCTGCAGATCCTCGATCTGGATTGCCCACAGGCCGTTTTCGCGGCGCGCGCCGGTCACCTTCGTGCGGGTGCGGACCGTGGCGCCGCGGTCGGCGGCATCACGCGCGTTCAGCGCCACCAGTCGCGCATCATTGACCCAGCCATCCGAATATTCGAAGGCCTTCTTGAACAGCGGCTTCAAAGGCTTGCCGGCCGGATCCCTGGCCATGTCCAGCGTCCGGGTCGCGGGCAGCAATTTGCGCCCGCCAATGTGGTCGTAGAGGAAGAGACCGAGCCTGATCAGCCAGGCCGGGCGCAGGCCCTTGGCATAGGGCAACACGAAGCGCATCGGCCAGATGATGTGCGGCGCGTTCTTCCACAAAACCTCGCGCTCCATCAGCGCCTCGCGCACCAGGCGGAATTCGTAGAATTCGAGGTAGCGCAGGCCGCCATGGATCAATTTGGTCGAACCCGAGGAGGTTCCGCTGGCGAGGTCGTTCATCTCGGCGAGAAACACGGAAAAGCCACGACCGACGGCATCACGGGCAATGCCGCAGCCATTGATGCCGCCACCTATGACGAAAATGTCACGGATCGGAGATGCGTCCACAATTCCTCCAACGATTCGCATTGCACCATTTTTGGGCTTTTACGAAACCGTGTCGGAATTATTTCGAAATGATAACGAATGTCAAACGAAATATCACGAGCGCGTGATATCGGGCGGAAACCGCCTAGGCGAGCGACGTCTCGATCAACTGAACCTCGGCCTCCTGGCAGATCTTGCGCACTGACGGGATGTCGCAACGATCGGTGATGAAGGTGTTGACCTGCGACAGATGGCCGATGCGCACCGGTGCGGTTCGCTCGAATTTGGTCTGGTCGGAAACCAGGATGACATGCCTTGCATTGGCGATGATCGCCTGCGCCACCTTGACCTCGCGAAAATCGAAATCGAGCAAGGCGCCGTCATGGTCGATGGCGGATGCACCGATCACCGCATAGTCGACCTTGAACTGCCTGATGAAGTCGACCGCCGCTTCGCCGACCACACCGCCATCGGAACCGCGCACAACCCCGCCGGCGATCACCACCTCGATCGAGGGATATATCCGCATCCTATTGGCAACATTGATGTTATTGGTGATGACCATGAGACCGTTGTGATCGAGCAACGCCTTGCTGACCGACTCGGTCGTGGTGCCGATGTTGATGAACAGCGAGGCATTGTCGGGGATCAGCCTGGCGGCCGCACGGCCGATCGCCTCCTTCTCGTCGGCGGCGATCTTGCGTCTCGCCTCATATTCCATGTTCTCGATGCCGGAGGGATACAGCGCGCCGCCATGGATGCGCGAGAGCAGCCGCTGGTCGCACAAATCGTTGAGGTCCTTGCGTATGGTCTGCGGCGTCACATTGAAGTGGGTGGCCAGATCATCGACCAGCACGCGGCCATGATCCTTGGCCATCTGGATAATCTCGGCATGGCGCGGCGACAGATACATAGGCAACCTCCCGTTTTCGTTTTTCTTGTCTATAGTCGAAAACGAAACCGATGAAAAGGCATGAGCCGGCTAATGAAATGCATGTGATTGCCAAGGTGAATACGAACGCAAACCAGATTGTGCCCGATCAATCCATTGCGCGCGCGATTTCCGTGATGACGGTGAAGGCCGTATCAACATCGGCGGCGGTCGCCTCGAACTGGCCGACCTGGAAGCGGATTGCGATCCTGCCATCGACCTTCGTCTGCGTCAGGTAGATGCGGCCATCGTCGTTGATCGCATTGACCAGGCGCAGATTGTGCTCGTCCGCATCAGTGCCAGCTGCAGCCTTGTGCCGGAACGAGAAGAGCGACAGCATCGACTCGCTGACGATCTCGAAATTCGGCTCCCTTGCCAGCCGCGCGGCAAGCCCTTCGCTCCACGCGACATGATTGCGGATCATCGTGCGCAGATTTTCCAGGCCATGGGCGCGCAGCAGGAACCACAATTTCAGCGCGCGAAATCGCCTGCCAAGCGGCACCGACCATTCGGAATAGTTGATGATGCCGTCGTGGCCGTGTGTCTTCAGATAATCCGGCTTGATGGCCAGCGTCCTCACATGGCTTTCGGGGTCGCGCAGGAACTGGATCGAGCAGTCGAACTGCGCGCCCAGCCATTTGTGCGGATTGAAAACGATGGAATCGGCGCCTTCGACCCCTTCCCAGAAATGCCGATACTCCGGACAGATCATCGCCGATCCCGCCCATGCGGCGTCGACGTGAAGATAAAGCCCATGCCGCCGTGCGACCTCGACAACCGCTGCAATATCGTCGGTGCCGCCGGTGCTGGTGCCGCCGACGCAAGCGATGATGCCGGCCGGCAGCATGCCGGCTTCCCTGTCGGCGATGATTGCCGCCTCGAGTGCTGCCGTGTCCATGGCGCGAAAGCGGCCGCCGACCGGAATGCGCACGAGATTGTCCTCGCCGATGCCGGACACCCAGATCGCCCGGTCGATCGACGTGTGCACCTGGTCGGAGGAATAGATGCGCAGCCGCGCCTGCCCTGCCAGGCCTTGTCTGTTGCCTTGCCAGTCGAGCGCCCGTTCGCGCATGGTCAGCACCGCGGCCAGTGTCGCCGACGAGGCTGAATCCTGGATCACCCCGGAAAACCCTTCGGGCAGGCCGAGCGCCTGGCGCATCCAGTCTACGGTGCGCGTTTCGAGTTCGGTCGCCGCCGGCGACGTCTGCCAGAGCATGCATTGCGCGGCCATCGCCGAAACCAGATATTCCGCCACCACCGAAACCGGCGCCGCATTGGCCGGGAAATAGGCGAAGAAGCGGGGATGCTGCCAATGCGTCATTCCCGGCAGGATCTTCTCTTCGAAGTCGGCGAAGATCCGGTCCATCGGCTCGGCGTCTTCGGGCGGAGAAGCCTCAATGCTTCGAAAAATGTCGCCCGGTTCGACCAGCGGCCGCACCGGCCGCTCGCGTAGCGTATTGCGGTAGTCGGCGCCCCAGTCGGCGGCGCGGCGCGACCATTGCCGGAAATCATCGTTGTTCATCCTGTCCTCCCGACATGATCGACCGCCACCATCCATCGCGGCTGGTCTCTTTATTAATTAACGCGTGAAATAGACGCAACCGGCAATGGATGCCGCACGCCTCAGCCAGGGAAATCCGGCAGGCTGGCAAAGGCGGTCTTCAGCGCATTCGACCATCCGTCGGAGATCGTGCGGTAATACTGGTCGTCCTGGCCGATCCGCTTCTTCAATCCGACCTTGAAGGCGTCCTTCTCCAGGAAGAGCAGGTCGAGCGGCAAGCCGACGGACAGGTTCGACTTCAACGTCGAATCGAACGACACCAAAAGCAGCTTCACCGTCTCGGCCAGGCTCATCGTCCTTTCATAGGCGCGGATGATGATCGGCTTGCCGTATTTGGTCTCGCCGATCTGAAAAAACGGCGTGTCGTCGGTCGACTCGATGAAATTGCCTTCGGGATAGATCATGAACAGGCGCGGCTCGCTGCCCTTGATCTGGCCGCCGAGGATGAAGGACGCATTGAAGTAGGAATCCGCCTTCTCGCCGGCGGGCGATGAATTGGCGATGACCTCCTTGACCGTGTCGCCAACAATGCGGACCGTTTGGTACATCGACGGCGTTTCGAGCAGCGTGGAATGTCTTTCGGAGATCGCCTTGGTGCGCTCGTCAAGCAGGCTGACCACGGCCTGCGTCGTCGCCAGGTTGCCCGCCGACATCAAAACGATGACGCGCTCGCCCGGCTCTTCCCAGACATGCATCTTGCGAAAGGTGGAGATGGAATCCATGCCTGCATTGGTACGCGTGTCCGACATGAACACGAGCCCGCCATCGATCTTCAGGCCAACGCAATAGGTCATGGAATCTCTTCTAGAGCAATTCCAGGAAAAGTGTGAAGCGGTTTTCCGTCCGGAATTGCGTTAAAACAAGGAGATAGAGCGGTCCGGCGTTTCCTTGAAACGCTGAATCGCTCGGCAGCAATCTTGCGAGGATTACTGCTCCACCGTGACGGTGACCGCAAGCTGTTCTTCCGCCTGTCCCAGCCGAATTCCCGACACCGGCGTGGCGTCGCGGTAATCGCGGCCCGTTGCCACCTTTACATAACGCTCGTCGGGTGAAATGCCATTGGCGGCATCGAAGGCAACCCAGCCGAGACCCGAAACATGCGCCTCGGCCCAGGCATGGCTGGCCGCCTGCTCGACCGTGGCTTCCAGCATCAGATAGCCGCTGACATAGCGGGCCGGAAAGCCCATGGCACGCGCCGCGGCGGCAAAGATATGGGTATGATCCTGGCAGACCCCGGTTTTCAGCGCCAAGGCTTCCTCCGCCGGCGTCGTCGCACTGGTGGTGCCGGGCGTGTAGACAACGCGCTCGCCGATGACAGCCATCAGCCGGTGCAGCCTTTCGATGTCGCTGCCCTTGCCGACCGATGCGGCGAGTTCGCGGATACCGCTGCCGATCACCGTCAATGGCGTCTCATGGCTGTACAGCCAGAGCGGCGTAAAGCCCTGGTGCGGCCCCGAGACACCCGCGGTGTCGCGTGTCACCACTTCGCCTGATGCTTCCACCGTGATGAAGTCGCGCTCGCCCTCGACGCTTAGCAGCCTTGTGTCATTGCCGAAATGGTCGACAAAGCGAACTTCTTCGCGCGCGCCTTCGATGGTCAAGGCCCAGGACAGAACGGTCTGCGTCGACCCGCTGACCGGAAGCAGCCGCAGCCGCTGCAACAGATAGTGCACCGGCGCGTCGTAGCGGTATTCGGTCCGATGGGTGATCTTCAGCCGCATGCTTCTATTCCGTTTGTGAGCACGATCTCCGGACAAACGGTTTCATTTGTCTGAGAAAACCGGCTCCCACCTTTCGGGACCATGCTCAATTGAACCGGTAATCTTGTGCGATCTCTTCGCCCAGCTTGGTGTTGTCGCGAATGAAATTGGCCAGGAACTCATGCAGCCCGGCGTCGAATATGCCCTTGATCGACCCGGCTCTCAGCATTGTCTGCGTCTTCTCGGCCGTTGCGTGGCAGGCATGGCGTTCGCCGTAATCGTCGCCGAGGAATTTCAGGTGCTCCGACAGGAAGCGATAGCAGAACATCAGCGAACGCGGCATGCGGACATTGAGGATCAGATAGTCGGCAATGTTGGTCGGCTTGTAATCGGCGTCGTAGACCCAACGGTAGGAGCGATGCGCCGAGACCGAACGCAGGATCGATTCCCACTGATAATTGTCGAGCGTCGAGCCGACCCAGGAGATCGACGGCAGCAGCACATAATATTTCACGTCGAGGATGCGCGCCGTGTTGTCCGCGCGCTCGACATAGGTGCCGAGCTGCGAGAAGTCGAAGATTTCGTTGCGCAGCATGGTGCCGTAGAACGAGCCGCGGATCAGCGCCGTCTCGCGCTTGATGGCGTCGAGTACGCTGGGCAGGTCGCGCTCGTCGATCGGCTTGGCCAGCATCCGCTTCAGCGACATCCAGGCTTCGTTGATGCTTTCCCAGGTTTCGCGCGTCAGCGCGGTACGCACCATGCGGGCATTGTTGCGGGCCGTCTCGATCGACGCCATCGTGCTCGACGGGTTCGACGTGTCGCGCAACAGGAAGTCGGCGACGTTGGCCGCGGTATAGTCAGAATATTTCTGGCTGAAGGTGACGTCGGAACCGGCGCTGAGCAGCACCGAATTCCACTCTTCCGAGGCACTCTGGGTACGAGTCAGCGCCATGCGCAAACCGGCATCGACCAAGCGCGCCATGTTCTCCGCCCGCTCGATATAGCGATTCATCCAGTAAAGCCCGTTGGCGGTGCGGCCGAGAAGCATATCAACGTGCCCCGATTTTGAGCGAGTAGCGAGTAGCGAGTAGCGAATAGGGAATGCGTCTCATGATTGCTGCGTCCCCCTGCTCGTCTCAATCATCCAGCACCCAAGTATCTTTCGTCCCGCCGCCTTGCGAGGAATTCACGACCAGCGAGCCTTCCTTCAGCGCGACACGCGTGAGGCCGCCCGGCACGATTTGGATGCGATCGGAGACCAGCACATAAGGCCTGAGATCGACATGGCGCGGCGCCAGCCCCTTTTCCGTCAGGATCGGGCATGTCGACAGCGCCAGCGTCGGCTGGGCGATGTAATTCGAAGGTTTTGCCTGGAGTTTCTTGGCAAAGGTCTCGCATTCCTTCTTGGTCGCAGCCGGCCCGACCAGCATGCCGTAGCCGCCGGAACCATGGACTTCCTTGATCACCAGCTCGTCGATGTGCTCGAGCACGTATTTCAGGCTGTCGGGCTCCGAGCAGCGCCAGGTTGGGATGTTGCCCAGGATCGCCTTGCGGCCGGTGTAGAATTCGATGATCTCGGGCATGTAGGAATAGATCGCCTTGTCGTCGGCGATGCCGGTGCCCGGCGCATTGGCGATGGTGATGTTGCCGGCCCGATAGACATCCATGATGCCGGGTATGCCGAGTGCCGAATCCGGCCGGAAGGTCAGCGGATCGAGGAAGGAATCGTCCACGCGCCGGTAGAGCACATCGATCTGCTTGTAGCCTTCGGTCGTGCGCATCGCGACATGGCCGTCGACGACGCGCAGATCCTGGCCTTCGACCAGCTGCACGCCCATCTGGTCGGCGAGGAAGGCGTGTTCGAAATAGGCGGAGTTGAAGCTGCCGGGCGTCAGCACCGCAATGGTCGGCGCGCCCTTGGTGCTTTGCGGCCGCACCGCCGCCAGCGACTGGCGCAGAAGCTGCGGGTAGTTTTCCACCGGCCGTACCTTGATCTTCTGGAACAGCTCGGGGAACAGCTGCATCATCGTCTCGCGGTTCTCCAGCATGTAAGAGACGCCCGACGGTGTGCGCGCATTATCCTCCAGCACGTAGAATTCGTCCTCCGAGATGCGGACGATGTCGACGCCGATGATGTGGGTGTAGACGCCGGCCGGCGGCCTGACCCCGATCATCTCCGGCAGGAAGGCCTCGTTCCTGGCGATCAATTCCCTGGGGACGCGCCCTGCGCGCAGGATTTCCTGGCGGTGGTAGATGTCGTCGAGGAAGGCGTTCAGCGCCTGCACGCGCTGCTCGATGCCCTGCGTGAGGCGGCGCCATTCATTGCCTGAAATGATGCGGGGAACGATATCGAACGGGATCAGCCGCTCGGAAGCTTCCTGCTCGCCATAGACGGCGAAGGTGATGCCGGTCTTGCGGAAGACGCGTTCGGCGTCCTGCATCTTCTCGGTCAGCCTGGCCGGATCCTGCTCCTTCAGCCAGCGATCATAAGCCGAATACGGTCTTCTCAATCCGGAGACTTCCGGAAGCATTTCATCGAACGCTGCCAATCGCATACTCCCCTGTGACGCCATTTCACTGGCGTCGCCGGAGAAAATCAAGCGCAATCGGTGATTTGAGAGATACGGGCGATCAGTATGTTGCGCCTGCCCAAAATTGAGGCAGCTAAAATATGACCTTGATCAGCCTTTGCCTCGTGCCCGGGCAAATGCGTTTCCAGGCTAGAAAGCGCGAAACGTGACGACGGTGAACGTGTCCTTGATGCCGGGGAGAATCTGCACCTTCTCATTGACGAAATGGCCGACGTCTTCCTCGTCGTCGACGTAGAATTTGGCGAGCAGATCGTAATTGCCGGCGGTGGAGTAGATTTCCGAGGCGATCTCGGCATCGGCAAGCGCACTGGCAACCTCATAGGATTTGCCGAGCTCGCATTTGATCTGCACGAAAAACGCCTTCATGGCTTCGTCCCGCTAAACGTCCAAGTCCAGCGGCCCTTCTGGCAGACTGGAGGCGGGCTTTCAAGCGCTGGAATGAATGCTCAGCCGGCTCGGGCCTAGGCTACCGCCTGCTGCAACTCCGCCACTGGCGTGGAACTTGTCACCGATCGCCAGTGAATATTCGCAATCGCTGAAACCGCGATGCGCTGCCAAGCGTATGTTATGATGTGTCTTCGGACAGCAGCATTTCGAGGGAAGATATTTCGCGGGATAACGGAGACAGGCCATGCGCCGCGCCTTTTTCGCAATCGCAGTCGTTCCATTCCTCTTCGCGTCGTCGGTATTGGCCGGCGATGCCGAGATCAAGGCGGGCCAGTCCGTCATCGACAGTCAGCTAAAGGCCCTCATCGCCAATGACGGCGCCACCGCCTACAGCTTCGCCGCCCCGAATGTGAAGCGGATCTTCCCGACCGTCGATGCCTTCATGAACATGGTGACCAACGGCTATCCGCCGGTGCGCAAGCCGCGGACCTATTCCTTCGGCAAGGTCGAGGAGACCGCTCCGGGTTCGATCGTCCAGCAGGTGCTGATCGTCGGCCCCGACGGCAAGGATTACGAGGCGGTCTACACGTTGCAGCAACAGCCCGACGGTACGTTCCAGATCACCGGCTGCAGCCTGCGCGCTTCGAATTCGCTCAGCACTTGAGGCCTCACAGCAACGGGATATCGCCCCTCGCCCAGCCCTCGGTGATTTCCGCGCCGCGCGCCTCGAAGGCGCCGGTCTCGATCGCAGCGCGGATGTCCTGCATCAGCTTTTGATAGTAAGAAAGGTTGTTCCAGGTCAAAAGCATAGCACCGAGCGCTTCTTGCGAGCGCACCAGATGATGCAGATAGGCGCGTGAGTAGTCCCGGGCGGCCGGGCAGTCGCTTTCCTCGTCGAGCGGCCGTGGATCGTCGGCATGGCGGGCGTTGCGCAGATTGACCTTGCCGCGCCTTGTATAGGCAAGGCCGTGGCGGCCGGCCCGTGTCGGCATCACGCAGTCGAACATGTCGATGCCGCGCGCCACCGATTTCAGGATATCGTCGGGCGTGCCGACACCCATCAGATAGCGCGGCTTGTCCGCTGGCAGTTCCGGGCAGGTGATGTCGAGCATCTCGAGCATCACCGCTTGCGGTTCGCCGACGGCCAGGCCGCCGACCGCATAGCCCTTCAGCTCCATCGCGCTCAGCGCCTGCGCCGAGCGCTCCCGCAGCGCCGCGTTGTCGCCGCCTTGCACGATGCCGAACATCGCCTTGCCCGGCTGATCGCCGAACGCCGTCTTGCAGCGCTCGGCCCAACGCAACGACAGCTCCATGGCGCGCTCGATTTCCTTCATCTCGGCCGGCAGCGCCGTGCATTCGTCGAGCTGCATCTGGATATCGGAATCGAGCAATCCCTGGATCTCTATCGAACGCTCCGGCGACATCTCGTAGGCGGCGCCATCGATATGCGAGCGGAAGGTGACGCCCTTTTCGGTCAGCTTTCTCAGCTTCGACAGCGACATCACCTGGAAACCGCCGCTGTCGGTCAGGATAGGATGCGGCCAGCGGGCGAACTCGTGCAGGCCACCGAGCCGCGCCACACGCTCGGCGCCGGGCCGCAGCATCAGATGATAGGTGTTGCCCAGGATGATGTCGGCGCCGACACCGCGCACCTGGTCCATATACATGGCCTTGACGGTGCCGCCGGTGCCGACCGGCATGAAGGCCGGCGTGCGGATTTCGCCGCGCGGCATGTCGATCACGCCGCGTCGCGCCTTGCCGTCGGTTGCCAGAACCTTGAAGCTGAACGGCTTAGCCATTGAATTCCTTGTCGTGGATCGGGGCGTCCGGCGCCTGATTGTCGAGCGACTGGCGGTAGTGGATGCAGCCGCGCATGGCGGAATCGAGGTGCTGGCGAATGCCGGCGCGCAGCTTTTTCAATTCCGCATTCAGCGCATAGCGGTCAAAGGCTTGCAGATCATCGTCCATCGCTCGTCTCCGCTCGGAAAAGCAGGCTTGCGTCGCCATAGGAATAGAATCTGTAACGGTTCTCGATCGCATGGGCATAGGCCGCACGCATCGTGTCGAGGCCGCTGAAGGCCGAGACAAGCATGAACAGCGTCGAGCGCGGCAGATGGAAATTGGTCATCAGCACGTCGGCGGTGCGAAAACGGTAGCCGGGCGTGATGAAGATATCGGTCGGACCGGACCACGCAGCCAGAGTACCGTCCTCACGCGCCGCACTCTCCAGCAGTCGCAGCGAGGTCGTGCCGACGGCAACGACGCGCCCGCCTCTTGCTCTTGCGGCATTCAGGGCGTCCGCAGTGGCTTCGCTGACCGAACCGGTCTCGGCATGCATCTTGTGGTCGGCGGTGTCGTCGGCCTTCACCGGCAGGAACGTACCGGCGCCGACATGCAAGGTGACGAAGCGGCGTTCGATGCCCTTGCTGTCAAGCGCTGCAAAAAGCTCCGGCGTGAAATGCAGGCCCGCTGTCGGAGCCGCGACGGCGCCTTCCTCGCTTGCATAGATGGTCTGGTAGTCGGCCCGGTCGCGTTCGTCGTCGTCGCGTTTCGAGGCGATGTAGGGCGGCAGCGGAATGTGGCCGACCGCGTGCAGTGCCTCGTCGAGGAAGGGCCCCGACAGGTCGAAGCCGAGCAGTGCTTCGCCGCCCTCGCCTTTCTCGATCACCGTGGCGTCGAGCTGACCGAGGAAACAGGAATTGCCGTCATGGCCGAAATGGATGCGGTCGCCGGCGGCTATGCGCTTGCCCGGCCGCATGAAGGCCAGCCAGCGGTCCGGCGCCATGCGCATATGCAGCGTGGCTTCGACCTGCGCCGTCGCTTCGCCCCGCCGCCTTATGCCTTTGAGCTGCGCTGGAATGACCTTGGTGTCGTTGAACACCAGCACGTCGCCGGCCCTGAGCAAGGACGGCAGGTCGCCAACCGTCCAGTCATCGAGCCCTTCGCCTGATTTGACCAGAAGCATCTTGGCGCTGTCACGCGGCTGCGCCGGGCGGAGCGCGATGCGCTCCTCCGGCAAGTCGAAGTCAAAGAGATCGACGCGCATCAGTAGAGCCGGACGAGCAGCGCTCCGGCCAAGAGCAGCACCGCGCCGGCAACGCGGCCGAGCGAGATTTCACGCACCGCGACGCCGAGGAAGCCGACGCGGTCGATGAGCATGCCGGCCAGCAACTGGCCGGCGACCAGAAACGCCATCAGCGCGGCAGCACCTATGCGTGGCGTGAGAATCGTCGACAGCGTGACATAGAAACCGCCCAGCATGCCGCCGGCCACGAACAGCCAGGGCGCCGGCGCCTTCCAGTCGAGCGAGATGCCTTGCAGCTTCACCACCGTGACGGAGATGATACCGAGCACGATCGCGCCCGACAGGAACGAAAACGCAGCCGCCGCGACCGGGAGGCCCAAGCCGCGTGCCAGCTGCGAATTGATCGGCGCCTGAATGGCAATGAAGGCGCCGGACAGGATGCCGAGAAGCGACCAGACGACGCCCATCATTGTCGTTTGCCCTTACTTGACGTCGGCCGCGACCTTCAGCGACACGATCTTGTCGGGATCCTGCACCGGCTCGCCGCGCTTGATCTTGTCGACATTGTCCATGCCTTCGATGACCTGGCCCCAGACCGTGTACTGGCGGTTGAGGAAGGCGGCATCGTCGAAGCAGATGAAGAACTGCGAATTGGCCGAGTTCGGGTTCTGCGAGCGGGCCATCGAGCAGGTGCCGCGAGCATGGTTGGCGTTGGAGAATTCAGCCTTCAAATCCGGCTTTTCAGAGCCGCCCATGCCCGCGCGGGACGGCGCGAAGGAAGGCTTGCTCGAATTGCCGAACTTGACGTCGCCGGTCTGCGCCATGAAACCCTCGATGACGCGGTGGAAGACCACGCCGTCATAGGCGCCTTCCCTGGCCAGTTCCTTGATGCGGCCGACATGGCCGGGCGCCAGGTCGGGGAAAAGTTCTATGACGACCGTGCCCTTAGTCGTTTCCATGATGAGCGCGTTCTCGCGGTCCTTGATTTCGGCCATGTCAGATATCCTTTTGAGTAAACAGAGTTATTCGACAATTTACTTGTCGGCGGCGATGCGCACCTTGATCATCCGGTCGGGATCGGTGACCGTGCCGTTGTCCGCCTGATCGCCCTTCTTGATGTGATCCACCAGGTCCATGCCGCTGACGACATTGCCGACGATCGTGTACTGGCCATCGAGGGGCGGTGCCGGAGCGAACATGATGAAGAACTGCGAATTGGCCGAATTGGGGTCCTGCGAGCGGGCCATGCCGACCACGCCGCGCTTATAATGTTCGGTCTGTGAGAATTCGGCCGGCAGGTCGGGCAGGTCGGAACCGCCGGTGCCGGCGGCCTCGGCGCTGAAACCCTTTTTCATATTGCCGAACTTGACGTCGCCGGTCTGCGCCATGAAGCCGTCGATGACGCGGTGGAAGGCGACGTTGTCATAGGCGCCTTGGCGCACCAGCTTCTTGATCTGCTCGACATGCTTTGGCGCCAGATCGGGCCTCAGCGCAATGGTGACGTCGCCGTCCTTCAGCGTGATGATCATTGTGTTTTCCGGGTCGGCGGCGAAAGCCGAGACCGACACAGCCACAAGACCGGCGAGCACGACAAGGAACGAGGCTAGCTTTTTCAGCTGCATGGTTTTCTCCGAAAACTTACTTCTTGAACTTGGCTGTGAGCGCACCGGCAACCGCCGCCGGCACGAAGGGGCGAATGTCGCCGCCCATCGAGGCAATCTGGCGAACAAGTGTGGCGGTAATGGTGCGTACCGAAGGACTGGCGGGCAGAAAAACCGTCTGCAGTTGAGGCGCCATGGTCTCGTTCATGCCGGCCATCTGCATCTCATAGTCGAGGTCGGTGCCGTCGCGCAGGCCGCGGATCATGATCGAGGCGCCCTGCTTCCTGGCGGCGTCGATGACCAGCCCGTCGAAGGCGACGACCTTGATGCGGGCACCGTCGCTGCCGAATTCCGTCTTCGTCGCCGTCTCGATCAGCTTCACCCGCTCCTCGAACGAAAACAGCGGTTGCTTGCCCGGATGGATGCCGATCGCCGCATAAACGATATCCGCCACGGCCAGCGAGGCCTTCAGCACATCGAGATGGCCGTTGGTCAGCGGGTCGAAGGAGCCGGCATAGAGGGCAATGCGTTCAGTCATGGCAGGTGCTTCTAATGCATGATCCCAAAAAGTGGAAACCGGTTTTTGGAAAAGATCATGCTCAAATGAAAGCTAGAGCCCGTTCCGTCTTCCGTCCATCAAGATGGGACAGGCTCTAGCGAGCCTCTCTCGCAAAGGCAAATCCGATCGGCGCGCCGGCCGTGAACCTTTTCCGGCACATGAACCACAGATGAACACGCTGATCACGAAGCCTTCACGCAGCGTTCACTAGGTTGCACCTTAATAAGATGAAACCAAAATCCCATCTATCCGTTGTTAGGCGCAGGAGAACACGCACATGCTGATCTACATGCTCGCCACCGCAATGACCGTCGCCATGCTGATCGCCACCGTATTTGGGCTGCATCAGGAGGCGCAACGCATCCGCGTCAAGGCAAACACCAAGCGCTTCGAAGGCTTCGGCCCGCGCAAGCCATATCGTCACTACTGATAAAGCCTGAACTTGCTGCCGCGCCGGCCACCTGGCCGGCGTTGCTATGTCAAAACCCGGGTGCCGGACTTAGTCCGCACCCTCCGGACCGGCGTCAGGCGCCGGAGCGGCATCAGCACCGCCCTCGACCGTCTCATCGCTTTCTTCGTCCGCTTGCGGTTCCGAGATCCGCTCGACCGAAACCACCTTTTCGCCTTCAGCCGTGTTGAAGATGGTCACGCCCTTGGTGGCGCGGCTGGCGAAACGGATGCCGTTGACCGGAACCCGGATGACGGTGCCGCCGTCCGACACCAGCATGATCTGGTCGTCATTGCCGACCGGGAACGTCGCCACCAGCCTGCCAATCTCGGCTGCCTTCGACACATCGGTGGCGCGGATGCCTTTGCCGCCGCGTCCGGTCAGCCGGAAATCATAGGACGACGAACGCTTGCCGTAGCCGAACTCGGTGACCGTCAGCACGTACTGTTCGTGCGCCTTGAGCTCTTCGTATCGGTTGTCGGAAAGCTCCGTCTCCTCGCCGATCTCCTCATTGGTCAGCGCGATCTCTTCCTCTTCGCCGGTCGTTTCCGTGGCAAGCCGCCGCTCCGCCGCCGCGCGCTTCAGGTAAGCGGCGCGTTCCGCTGGCGAAGCATCGACATGCTCTATCACCGACATCGAGATGATGCGGTCGGTCTCGGCCATGGTTATGCCGCGCACACCGACCGAATTGCGGCTCTGGAAGACGCGCACGTCGCCGACGGAGAAGCGTATGCACTGGCCGGAACTGGCGGTCAGCAGCACGTCGTCCTTGTCGGTGCAGGTCTCGACGCCGAGGATCTCGTCGCCTTCTTCCTCCAGCTTCATGGCGATCTTGCCGTTGCGGTTGACCTGGACGAAGTCGGATAGATCGTTGCGGCGCACGGTGCCGCGCGTGGTGGCGAACATCACGTAAAGTTCGCCCCAGCTGGCCTCGTCCTCCGGCAGCGGCATGATGGTGGTGATGCGCTCGCCCTGCTCCAGCGGCAGCATGTTGATCAGCGCCTTGCCGCGTGACTGCGGATTGCCGATCGGCAGCCGCCAGACCTTTTCCTTGTAGACGATGCCGCGCGAGGAGAAGAACAGCACCGGCGTATGGGTGTTGGCCACGAACAGCCGGGTGACGAAATCCTCTTCCTTGGTCGACATGCCGGAGCGGCCCTTGCCGCCGCGACGCTGCGCCCGGTAGAGCGACAGCGGCACGCGCTTGATGTAGCCGGAATGGCTCACCGTCACGACCATGTCCTCGCGCTGGATCAGGTCCTCGTCTTCCATGTCCGAACCGCCGTCGGTGAGTTCGGTGCGGCGCGGCGTGCCGAACTCGTCGCGCACGGCAGCAAGCTCGTCCTTGACGATCTGCTGGACGCGCGCGCGGGACGACAAAATGTCCAGGTAATCGATGATTTCGGCGCCGATCGTGTTCAACTCGTCGGCGATCTCGTCGCGGCCGAGCGCGGTCAGGCGCTGCAGGCGCAGTTCGAGGATGGCGCGCGCCTGTTCCTCTGACAGATTGTAGGTGCCGTCTTCGTTGATCCGGTGACGCGGGTCATCGATCAGGAGGATCAGCGATTCCACGTCGCCAGAGGGCCAGCGCCGCTCCATCAACTGCTCACGCGCCGTCTGCGGATCCGGCGCGGTGCGGATCAGCTTGATGATCTCGTCGATGTTGGCGACTGCGATGGCGAGACCGACCAGCACATGGGCGCGGTCGCGCGCCTTGCGCAGCAGGAATTTCGTCCGCCTTGTGATCACCTCCTCACGGAAGGCGACGAACGCCTTCAGCATATCGGTCAGGTTCATCACTTCCGGCTTGCCGCCGTTCAGTGCCACCATATTGGCGCCGAAGGAGGTCTGCAGCGGCGTGAAGCGGTAGAGCTGGTTGAGGATGACGTCGGCAACGGTGTCGCGCTTCAACTCGATGACGACGCGGTAGCCTTGGCGGTCGCTCTCGTCGCGGATATCGGAAATGCCCTCGATGCGCTTGTCGCGCACCAGTTCAGCCATCTTCTCGATCATCGACGACTTGTTCACCTGGTAGGGAACCTCGGTGATGATGATCGACTCGCGGTCGTTGCCGCGCTGTTCGATGTTGACCTTGCCGCGCATGACGATGGAGCCACGGCCGGTCGAATAGGCGTTGTAGATGCCCGAACGGCCAAGCACGATGCCGCCGGTGGGGAAATCCGGTCCCGGAATGATCTCCATCAACGCCGGCAGGTCGATCGCCGGATTGTCGATGAGGGCGATGGCGCCGTTGCAGATTTCGCTGAGATTATGCGGTGGAATGTTGGTCGCCATGCCGACGGCGATGCCGCCCGAGCCGTTGACCAAAAGGTTGGGAAACCGTGCCGGCAGAACCTTCGGTTCGCTGCCCGACGCGTCGTAAGTGTCCTGGAAATCGACGGTATCCTTGTCGATATCCTCCAAAAGCTCGTGCGCGACCTTGGTCAGCCGCGCTTCCGTGTAGCGCATCGCCGCAGGCGGATCGCCGTCGATGGAGCCGAAATTGCCCTGCCCGTCGATCAACGGAACGCGCAGCGACCAGTCCTGTGCCATGCGCACCAAGGCGTCATAGATGGAGGCGTCGCCATGCGGATGGTATTTACCCATCACGTCGGCGACCGGACGCGCCGACTTCACATATTTGCGGTTCCAGTGGTAGCCGCTCTCATGGGCGGCGAAGAGAATGCGGCGATGCACCGGCTTCAGGCCGTCGCGCACGTCCGGCAGCGCACGGCTGACGATCACGCTCATAGCGTAATCGAGATAGGAGCGCTGCATCTCCTCGACGATGGATATCGGCTCGATGCCGGTGGGGCCGCCGTCGGCGCCGCGCGGTGTCTTCTGGTCGGTCAAATCGGATCACAATCTAATCAGGAATCACTTGGTGCTTATATAGGAAGCAAGCCCGAAACTCCAACCTTCACGGCACTTTTCCAGTGTCATTTTCGGTGGTAATTTCAAATGGATACCGCTGATTGCGACGATATGGCCAAGGCAGTTTTCGCCGCCCTGACGCAAAAGCCTGCGTGTCTGCCTTGGCGGGCACGGGGCCGATTCACGAAGCAGAAACGGCCCATGCGCCACGGCGGCTGCGATACTGGCCCGGCGTCTCCCCGATGATCCGCCGAAAACGACGATTGAAGGTCGACAGATCGTTGAAGCCTGCCTCGAAGGCGATCGCCGAGACCGCATCGTTCGACAGGCGTAGCCGCACCGCCGCCCTGTGCAATCGCGTCCTGAGCAGGAATTGGTAGGGCGTCATGCCCGCCACCTGCCGGAAGATGCGCAGGAAGTGATACGGACTGGTCGCCGTCTCATCGGCAAGTGCTGAAAGCGAGACCGGCCCATCGGCGTCCAGTTCGATCCGCCGCACTGCCTCGGCCACCCGTTTCTGATCGCGGCGGCTCGGCGCGCGCCCGACATGCGTAGCGCCAGAGGCTGTAGCCACGGCAGCACCGGCCAAGCGCAGGGAAAGTTCCTCGAAGGCGTCGATGTCGGCCATCTCGCGCGCGGTCTCCGCCTCGGCCAGGAGTGGCGCCAGTACCGGCAAAGGCGGCAGGCGCGCCGCCTTGAAAGCCAGCTTCCTGGTGCCCGGCACTCCAGCTGCGATTCGTTCCATGTAGGCCGGATCGAAATGGAACGAGAGGCAACGGTCGCCGCTGCCATGCTCGTGCCCGCATTCGTAACATGTGCCGGGATTGCCGAGCAGGAGCGCGCCGGGCGCCAGCATCGCCGTGCCTTGTTGGGCGCGGTAGCGAAACGTGCCGCTGGTGACCGCAGCGACGCAGAAATCCTGATGCGCTTCCTCGAACGGCCGGTCGCTGGCGCCGGCCGTGCAAATGACGTCCGTCACGTGCCAACCGGCTCCGAATGCGAGACTATGCGTGGTCGTCGTCATAGTCGAAATATAGCAATTTTTCCCAAGCTCAGAACCCCGTCACCGCCTACTCCTAACGGTCTCCTGACAAGAAGAGACCGTAGCCATGTTCGATCAATCCTCGTTTGCCGAAGCCCTGCATAGCTCCGGACCGATCGAAGGGCTTGCCGAAAAACTGAGCCTTTACGGCCGCTTCGTCGGCGCCTGGACGTTTGAGGCCTCGCGCCACCTCGAGGACGGCACTGTGCTGACAGGGCGTGGCGAGGTGCATTTCGGCTGGGTGCTGGAAGGCCGGGCGATCCAGGACGTGTGGATCCTGCCCGCGCGGGACGCCGGTCCATCGCCATCCTTGGGCACATGGACTTTTTACGGCACGACGCTGCGCGTCTATGATCCCGGCGCGGATGCCTGGCACATCTTCTGGAGCGACCCGCGCAACCAGTATTTCAGCCGCCAGCTCGGCCGCGCCGAGGGTGACACGATCGTGCAAGTGGGCGCCGACGACACCGGCAGCTCGGTACGCTGGAGCTTTTCACGCATCACCGAAAACTCCTTCCGCTGGCTGGGCGAACGCTCGCAAGACAATGGCGCGACATGGCGGCTGGAAGTCGAGTTCCTGGCGCGGCGAGCGGTTTGATCTACAAGGATTGCAGCAGCCCAGAATAAAAGCGTCGCGATCCTTCGCGCTGCCCTCTGTCCCGCATCAACCACTTTCTCACGAACGGTTCCCACCGAACGGGCTTTGCTCTACCAATATTCTGGCACGGGCACAGCCCGGCGGGAGGGTCAGAGATGCCGAGTTTCGACAGCCTGTTCAACGCTTTCGTCACCATTCTCGTGACCATCGACCCGCCCGGCCTGGCGCCGCTGTTCCTCGCCGTGACGCGCGGCATGAACCGCGAGGAGCGCCAGCAGGTTTCGGTGCGCGCCTCGATCATCGGTTTCCTGGTGATGGCGCTGTTTGCGGTTGCCGGGGCCTCGATCCTGTCGGTGTTCGGCATAACGTTGCCGGCCTTCCGCGTCGCCGGCGGTTTCCTGCTGTTCTTCATCGCCTTCGAGATGGTGTTCGAGCGCCGGCAGGACCGCAAGGAGAAGATCGGCGACGTCGCCATCACCAAGGACATGATCCACAACATCGCCGCCTTCCCGCTGGCGATCCCACTGATCGCGGGCCCTGGTGCCATTTCGGCAACTGTGCTGCTTTCCGGCTCGTTTCAAGGCTTTGCCGCGCAGGCGGCGCTGGTCGGCATCATCTTCGTCTGCCTCGCCATCACCTATCTGGTGTTCGTGCTGTCGGAACGCATAGACCGCATCCTCGGCCAGACCGGCCGCTCGATCCTGACCCGTCTGCTTGGCGTCATCCTGGCGGCACTGGCTGTGCAATTCGTCGCCGACGGTATCAAGGCGCTGATAGCGGGCTGAACGACAGTCCCTACTGCCTACTGCCTACTGCCTACTGCCTACTGCCTACTGCCTACTGCCTACTTCGCCACCGTATCGATGACCTCGAAATCGTGGGTAATCGTGGCGGTCTTGGCCAGCATCGCGGAGGCCGAGCAATATTTTTCGATCGAAAGGTCGATCGCGCGTTTCACCTTGACGCTGGAGAGTGCCCTGCCCTTGACGACGAAATGCATGTGGATGCGGGTGAACACTCTTGGCTCGGTTTCGGCCCGCTCGGCATCAAGCTCGACCACGCAGTCCTCGACCGCCTCGCGGCCCTTTTCGAGGATATGCACGACATCATAGGCCGAACAGCCACCGGTGCCGATCAGCACCAACTCCATCGGGCTTGGACCCGGCGTCCTGCCTTCCGGTCCGTGCGCTGTTCCGAGCACGACCTTGTGACCGCTGCCGGATTCCCCGACGAAGGTGCGCTCCTCGACCCACTTTACCCGTGCTTTCACCCAACTCGTCCTCTCACCGTATTTCGTTGATCGGCCCGGTCAGCCTCAATCACGATGCAAAACCCCGAAAGTCCATGAACGACTCTCGGGGCACTGTGTCCGACATAACTGTTGCGATCAGAACGGGATTTCGTCATCCAATTCGCGCGACGAACCACCGCCGCCGCCGCTCTTGGCACCGCCGCCACCGCGATTGAAGCCTTCGCTCGGGCTGGACTGGCCGAAATCGGAACCACGGCTGCTGCCGCCACCGGTATAGCCGCCGACCTGACCGCCCTCGCCCTGTCCGCGTGCGTCGAGCATCTGCAGCTCCCCGCGGAATTTCTGCAGCACGACTTCCGTCGTGTACTTGTCGGCACCGGTCTGGTCCTGCCATTTGCGCGTCTGCAACTGGCCCTCGACATAGACCTTCATGCCCTTCTTCAGATACTGCTCCGCCACCTTGGCGATGCCCTCATTGAAGATGACGACGTTGTGCCACTCGGTTTTTTCCTTGCGTTCGCCGGAATTCTTGTCGCGCCAGCTTTCCGATGTGGCGATGCGGATGTTGACGACCGGCTCACCCGAATTCAGGCGACGGATTTCGGGATCCGCGCCGAGATTGCCGACCAGAATGACCTTGTTGACGCTACCCGCCATGATATTTCTCCGCGCTCATCCGAAACAAATTTTTGTCGCAGCACCTTACAGGCTGCGGGCGATCGCCGCTTGCCATGGCTGCCTTTACCCACAAGGTTTTTTGTTCCCTTTTCGTTCTTATCCGCATCGCTGCTTATTGTCAAGGAATGGCAGCAACGCCGAAGCCGATCATATGGGCCCGAAAACATCGCTTGCCAAATCGATAAGTATGCACTTATGCTTTTGGCATGATCGAAGCAGAGATTTTTCGCGCACTGGCCGACCCGACGCGCCGCGCCGTCTTTGAGCGGCTGGCCGCCGGCGAGATGAGCGTGTCGGAATTGCGCACCGGGATGACGGTGTCGCAGCCCGCGGTGTCGCAGCATCTGGCGGTGCTGCGTGGCGCCGGGCTGGTGGTCGAGCGGCGAGCCGGCCGCAACGCCTATTACCGCGCCGATCCGCAGGGGCTCGCCCCCTTGCTCTCCTGGATCGAACGCTACCGGACATTCTGGCCGGAGCGCATCGAAAGGCTGAAGGCGGTTTTGAAGGACATGGATCAATGAAGAAGGCGGGATTAGCGGCCAACGACGGCCAAGGCGACGCCGCGGATGCGCTTGAGTTCGAGTACGAGCTTGCCGAGCCGCCGGAAAAGGTCTGGCGGGCCCTGACCATACCGGAATTGCTGGCCGCCTGGATGATGCCGAACGACATCAGCCCCGAGATCGGCAACCGTTTTGCCTTCGCCGGACCGGACACGCCGATCGAATGCGAAATCCTCGACGCCGAACCCGGGAAGGTGCTGCGCTATTCCTGGCGGGAGCAGCCGGGCGACGCCGCCAGGCAGGGGCCGCTCGACAGTACCGTCACCTTCACACTTGCCCGAACCGTTTCCGGCGGCACGCATCTGCGCATCGTCCATGACGGCTTAGCCCGCAAGACCATGCCTGCCGTCGCCATGGCAGGCGCCGGCTGCCGGGTTTCGCTCGGTGCGAACAGGTCATCTAAGCCAATCGCCGCAAACACGCCTCGCCTCCTGCTTCGCGCGGCCTGAAAACAAAACGGACGGAGAGAGACAATGAGCGGTGTTGCCAGTCTGGTGCCGATGGTCATCGAGCAATCGAGCCGCGGCGAACGTGCCTTCGACATCTTTTCGCGGCTGCTGCGCGAGCGCATCATCTTCATCAACGGCGAGATCAACGACGACATCTCGGCGCTGGTCTGCGCGCAGCTTTTGTCGCTGGAATCGGACAATCCCGACAAGGAGATCTCGCTCTACATCAACTCGCCGGGCGGCGTGGTGACCAGCGGCTTCGCCATCTACGATACGATGCAATATATCAGCTGCCCGGTGTCCACCGTATGCATGGGCTTTGCCGCCTCGATGGGCTCGTTCCTGCTGATGGCAGGCACACCGGGGCGCCGGATTTCCCTGCCGAATGCCACTATCCTGCTGCATCAGCCGCTGGGTGGGTTCCAGGGCCAGGCATCCGACATCCAGCGCCATGCAGAGCGCATCGGCCGGACGAAACGGCACATGGCCGAACTTTACGCGCAGCATTGCGGCCGCAGCTATGAAGAGGTGGAACGCACGCTCGACCGCGACCACTTCATGACCGCCCGCGAGGCCCAGGCCTGGGGCATCGTCGACCACGTTTTCGACACGCGAAAGAAAGCGGCGTAAGCCAGGGCCGGATCGGAGACCGTCCGGCAGGTTGTCGAAGATTTGACGATGCCGGTCTGGTTCCATCGGCGGCGCGCCACTATAGTCCTGGGATGACCGACACTCATCAGTCCAGATCATTGCACCGCGTCATCGCCGTTGCAGCGCTCGCCATTGCGGCCCTCATCAGCGGCGCGGCACTTGCCGACGACAGTTCGTCGTCGACGCAAAAAAGCGCCCTTCCCGGCGTAACCGGCGACTACCGCATCGCCAAGCCGGCTCCCGAGCCGGACGATGCGCTGCCAGCCGGCGAGAACGGTACATTCAAGATCGGCGATACCGATGTCAGGATTTCCGGCAGCATCACTGTCGATGTCGGCGCCGGCTCGATCGGGCCGCCGCGCCACTGACAGCGCGTCGCGCTGCGCCTGTCGCCCACAAGACAGTCCCAAATAAAAACGGCCCCGCCGTGCCTTGGGCAAACGGACGGGGCCTTTTTGGATCTCAAATCCAATTTTGCCGGGAGTGTACTGCCGGCGTTTGATTTCGGATGCACCGCGGCATTCAGCCGACGATCCGACTAGCAGTCTCTGATTTTTACGAGAGACGGCAGGTCACGGTTTGCCGGCTGGCGAAAACGCTGAACCCTGGCACTTATGCCTGCCTAGGCTCCAGTGACAACTGGAACCCTAGGGGACGATCCGGTGGCGTCATAGCTCCGCTCCTCTGTCCGTTGCGATTGTTGTCAATTCGAAGCACAAATCGCAAATGCCTGCGGCGTCTCGCAGGCCGCCTTTGGGCGGCGAGGCCATCGAAAGACGGCCGTCTTCGTTGACTGCTGGAGACTGCTCCCGTCAGCTGGTGGCGTCAACCATCAATAGCCGGTTACCGAAAAATGTGATCGCCGGGAGGTTACGTGCAAGTCAGTTTTTGCACAGCTTTGTCAGGAGCGTGTTCGGCCTTTGTTCTTTCCGCTTGCCCGTTCACGCGAAAGACGCTTAAACGCTCTCGTCGGGAATTGTGGCGTATCTCGACGTGGCGGCAAAACTACCTACATAGGGGATGGCCGGGAAAACCCGCCATTCCAGGAAATTCCAGATTCTGAGGCGGCGACCGGCTATGGCCGACCATAAATATCTTTCCATTCGCGGGGCGCGCGAACACAATCTGAAGAATGTCGATCTCGACTTGCCGCGTGACAGCCTGATTGTCATGACCGGCCTGTCGGGATCCGGCAAGTCATCGCTTGCCTTCGACACGATCTATGCCGAGGGCCAGCGCCGCTACGTCGAAAGCCTGTCGGCCTACGCGCGGCAATTCCTTGAGATGATGCAGAAGCCTGACGTCGACCAGATCGACGGCCTGTCGCCCGCCATTTCCATCGAGCAGAAGACCACCTCGAAGAACCCGCGTTCAACGGTCGGCACCGTCACCGAGATCTACGACTATATGCGGCTGCTTTTTGCGCGCGTCGGCATCCCCTATTCGCCAGCCACCGGCCTGCCGATCGAGAGCCAGACGGTTTCGCAGATGGTCGACCGCGTGCTGGCGATCGAGGAAGGCACGCGCCTGTTCATCCTGGCGCCGATGGTGCGCGGCCGCAAAGGCGAGTACCGCAAGGAACTCTTGGAGCTGCAGAAGAAGGGCTTTCAACGCGTCAAGGTCGACGGCGTCTTCTATGAGATCGCCGACGTGCCGGCGCTGGACAAGAAGTACAAGCATGACCTCGACGTCGTCGTCGACCGCATCGTCGTGCGCGGCGATCTGGCGACGCGGCTCGCCGATTCCATCGAAACGGCGCTGAAGCTGGCCGATGGGCTGGCGGTCGCCGAATTCGCCGACAAGCCGCTCGATGCCAGCCAGACCGGCGAGGATTCGGTCAACAAGTCGAAGAACGAGACGCATGAGCGCATCCTGTTCTCGGAAAAGTTCGCTTGCCCGGTCTCCGGCTTCACCATTCCGGAAATCGAACCGCGGCTGTTCTCGTTCAACAACCCGTTCGGCGCCTGCCCGACCTGCGACGGTCTCGGCAGCCAGCGTGCCATCGACGGCAATCTGATCGTTCCGGACGAGAACATCTCGCTGCGGGACGGCGCCGTCAGCCCGTGGGCGAAATCGACTTCCCCCTATTACGCTCAAACGCTGGAAGCGCTGGGCAAGGCCTATGGCTTCAAGCTTGGCGACAAGTTCAAGGATTTGTCCGAAGAGGCCAAGGAAGCTATCCTGCACGGCACGGGTGAGCGCGAAATCACCTTCCAGTATGATGACGGCCTGCGCTCCTACAAGACCACCAAGACCTTTGAAGGCGTCATTCCCAATCTCGAGCGGCGCTGGAAAGAGACCGAATCCGCCTGGATGCGTGAAGAGATCGAGCGCTTCATGTCGGCCACGCCCTGCCCGGCCTGCAAGGGTTATCGGCTGAAGCCCGAGTCGCTGGCGGTGAAAATCGCCGGCAGGCACATCGGCGAAGTCACCGAGCTTTCCATTCGCAAGGCCGACCAGTGGTTCACTGACCTGCCGGCGTCGCTCAACGACAAGCAGAACGAGATCGCGGTGCGCGTCTTGAAGGAAATCCGCGAGCGGCTGCGCTTCCTCAACGATGTCGGGCTCGACTATCTGACGCTGTCGCGCAATTCCGGCACGCTGTCGGGCGGCGAGAGCCAGCGCATCCGGCTGGCATCGCAGATCGGCTCCGGTCTCACCGGCGTGCTCTATGTGCTGGACGAACCGTCGATCGGCCTGCATCAGCGCGACAATGCCCGCCTCCTCGATACGCTGAAGCACCTGCGCGATATCGGCAACACGGTGATCGTCGTCGAGCATGACGAGGACGCCATCCTGCATGCCGACTATGTCGTCGACATGGGTCCGGCCGCCGGCATCCATGGCGGCGAGATCATCGCCCAGGGCACGCCGCAGCAGGTAATGGCCAATCCCAATTCGATCACCGGCAAATATCTGTCCGGCGCGCTCGAAGTGGCGACGCCCGGCGTGCGGCGTGAAGCGAAGAAGAACCGCCGCCTGAAGATCGTCGGCGCGCGCGGCAACAATCTGAAGAACGTCACCGCCGAAATCCCGCTCGGCACCTTCACCGCCGTCACCGGCGTGTCGGGCGGCGGCAAGTCGACCTTCCTGATCGAAACCCTGTTCAAGGCTGCCTCGCGCCGCATCATGGGCTCGCGCGAGCACCCGGCCGACCACGACCGCATCGAGGGCCTCGAATTCCTCGACAAGGTCATCGACATCGACCAGTCGCCCATTGGCAGGACCCCGCGTTCGAATCCCGCCACCTATACAGGCGCTTTCACACCGATCCGCGATTGGTTCGCGGGCCTGCCGGAAGCCAAGGCGCGCGGCTATCAGCCCGGACGTTTTTCGTTCAACGTCAAGGGCGGCCGTTGCGAGGCCTGCCAGGGCGACGGCGTCATCAAGATCGAGATGCACTTCTTGCCCGACGTCTACGTCACCTGCGACGTCTGCCACGGCAAACGCTATAACAGAGAGACGCTCGACGTCGTGTTCAAGGGCAAGTCGATCGCCGACGTGCTCGACATGACAGTCGAGGAAGGCGTCGACTTCTTCGCCGCCGTGCCCGGCGTGCGCGACAAGCTCGATACGCTGAAGCAGGTCGGCCTCGGCTACATCCATATCGGCCAGCAGGCGACGACGCTGTCCGGCGGCGAGGCGCAGCGCATTAAGCTCGCCAAGGAACTGTCGCGCAAGGCAACCGGCAAGACGCTCTACATCCTCGACGAGCCGACCACCGGCCTGCATTTCCACGACGTCGCCAAGCTGTTGGAAGTGCTGCATGAACTGGTCGACCAGGGTAACACGGTGGTGGTCATCGAGCACAATCTCGAAGTGATCAAGACCGCCGACTGGGTGCTCGACCTCGGCCCCGAAGGCGGCGACGGCGGCGGCGAACTGGTTGCCTCCGGCACGCCGGAAGCCATCGTGCGCGAAAAGCGCAGCTACACCGGCCAGTTCCTCAAGGAACTGCTGGAGCGGCGCCCCGGAGGCAAGCGCGAAGCGGCGGAGTGATCGGACCGGTTGGCGCCTGGAGCTTTTGAATGAAAATCAGAAGAGCGCTTGCCGGTGATCTCCAAACCGTCGTCTCGCTGACGGAAGCGGCCTATGCGCCTTACACTGCACTGTTAGGCGCACCGCCGATCCCAGTCACCGAGGACTATGCGCCGCGCATTGAAGGCGGCGAGGTGTGGGGGTTGGAAAGTGGCGGCGGACTTGCCGGGCTGATCACGCTGGAACGGCATGACGACCACGCGATGATCTTTTCCGTCGCGGTCTCTCCTGACTTTCAGGGCAAGGGCTTCGGCATTGCGCTGCTGAAACACGCGGATGAGCTGACCCGTCTCTGGGGCCTGCCCGAGGTCCGGCTTTACACCAACGCCAGGATGGAGCGGAACATCGCGCTCTATCTGGCCTATGGTTTCCACGAAACGGGTCGCCGGCCCAATCCCTACCGGCCGGGATGGGTGCTGGTCGACATGGCAAAATCGGCCCACGAGAGCACAGCGGCCTGATTTTCTGAACTTGGGAGGATGAGATGAGCACATCGGGAACAATCCGCGCCGGCATGGGCGGCTGGACCTTCGAGCCCTGGGATACGTCCTTCTATCCCGACAAGCTTTCCAAGGCCAAGCAGCTGAACTACGCCACTCGCCAGGTGTCGAGCATCGAGGTCAACGGCACTTACTATTCCAGCTTCAAGGAACCGACCTTCGTCAAATGGGCCAACGAGGCGCCGGACGGTTTCGTGTACTCGCTAAAGGGCAACCGCTTCGTCACCAACCGGCGCGTGCTGGGCGAGGCCGGCGAATCGATGACGCGCTTCCTCGGCTCGGGCGTTGCCGCACTCGGGGAAAAGCTCGGGCCGATCCTGTGGCAGTTCGCGCCGACCAAGAAATTCGATCCGGACGATTTCGAAGCCTTTTTGAAACTGCTGCCGGAAAAGCAGGACGGCGTTGCGCTGCGCCACGCGGTCGAGGCCCGCAACGACAGTTTTGTCGTGCCGGAATTCGCAGCACTTGCCCGAAAATACAAGGCCGCGATCGTCTACGCCGACCATGCCAAATATCCTGATATCGCCGACGTCACCGGCGATTTCGTCTACGCCCGGCTGCAGACCGGTAGCGATGACAATCCCGACTGCTACACGCCGAAAGGCCTCGATGAATGGGCCGCGCGGGTAAAGATCTGGGCGCAAGGCAAGCAGCCCGCCGACCTGCGGCGCGCCGACCCCGCCACCGATGCGCCGGTCAAGCCGCGCGACGTGTTCGTCTACTTCATCACGGAGGGCAAGGTGCGAGCGCCGTTCGGCGCCATGGCACTGATGAAGCGGGTTGACCAGGGTCTGCCGGTGCCCTGACGCTGCGGAATCATGGCATCTTCGCCATCGTCGTAACCTTATCGATACCTCCTTGCTGCATGAATCCAGCTGAACCAGTCGCAAATCTGGGCCGCCGCAGGCAAGGACGAGGGGCATGTCGCTCGACTACACTTCACTTCTGCTGGCTGTCGGTTTTTCCGCTGCCTGCCTGAGCCTGACCTTGTTTGGCATGTGGCTGACCGCTCGCTCGGAAAAGTTCCTGCTGACATGGGCGGTCAGCCTGGTGTTCGTGGTCGGCGATATTTTTTTCTATGACGCCTATATCGATATGCCCGGGCGCCTGCTGGGCATCGCCACGCTGGCTTTCCTCCTGCTCGGTTTCTCGACAATGCTGGGCGCGGCCTACCAGTTCAGAACCGGCGGCTCGCCAGTGCCGCGAACGGCGTTTGGCAGCGCCATTTCGCTGGCCGTGACATTGCCTCCCATGGCTCTAGGCTATGACGGGCTGGGCTTCATGTTCGAAAATGCCTTCGCCGCCTTGCTTCTGTTCGCAACGGCGGTCGAATACTGGAAAGGCCGCGACGAAGCCCCTGCCCTGACAACCGGTATCACCGCGCTCTATTCGGCCACGGCCGCATCCTTTGCTCTCTGCGCCATGGTTTTGGCCTGGGAGGGAAAGCTGGTCCTTGGACATGCGCCAAGCAACTGGGCCGAGGAACTGAGCCTCATCATCGTTATCGCCAGCATGACCGGCATCGGAGCGCTTTCCCTGGCCCTGAACCAAGGGCGTCTGGCCCGGCATCACCGCCACAATGCCCTGACCGACCCGCTGACCGGCCTGCTCAACCGCCGCGCCCTATTCGACCTGCACGGCGATGCGCCGGTCGGTGCCTTCACGGCGGTGGTCGTCTTCGACCTCGACAACTTCAAGGCCATCAACGACGAATTCGGCCACGCCGCCGGCGATGAGGTGCTGAAGGTATTTGCACGGGAACTCGCCAGCAATCTTCGCCCGGGTGATGTCGCCGCGCGCATGGGCGGCGAGGAATTCGCGCTGGTGCTGAAGCGGACCTTGCCCGAAACGGTGGAGGCCACCGCCGAGGCCATCCGGGCAGCTTTCGCCGCGCACCACATCGAAACCGAGACAGGCTCGCTGATATGCACGGTCAGTGCCGGATTTGCTTTCGGCACCAAGGAAGGCCTCGGCTTCGACAAGGTGCTCAATGCCGCCGACAAGGCGCTCTATGACGCCAAGCGCGCCGGCCGCAACCGCGTCACCGCTTCTCCGTTCAAGCGCGCAGGCTGATCGCGTGTGTCAACACCGGCCTCTGATCGTGGCGAGACGAATGCAGCTCCTAGGCCGCCATGACAATCTCATTGAAGGTATCGAGATCGACATAGAAGACCTTGGTGATCTCCTCGATCAGATCGTCGTAATCGCAGCCCTGTGATCTCAAGATGTTGATGGCAGCGATGATATCGACACGTTCGATAAGCCGCCGCTTCTGGTAATCCTCGACGTAACGTTCCATGGCTGTCCCTTAGCCTGTGTGCCCAAACGCGTTTGAACGACAGAGATCGCAGGAGGGAAGCTAGGCAGCCTTGCTTGCGTGAAACTTGCCCGGCATTGGCCGTGCTCCTCGATCTGCGATAAACCAGACTGGTACGGAAGCGGCCGACTCACAAAAGCCTAGGAAAAGACTAGCACGCAGTTGCCGATGCACCAGAGACGCTGGTGCAGGGCCGGAGAAATACTGGACTTGCCAAGGACTTCGGATCGTCAACTGAAGTGCGTTGGCGATTCTAGACCGTCAGGAACTTCCTGACATCAGCACGGTCCAGATCTTCCGCCGGACCGGTATGGACGATCACGCCACGGTCCATGATGTTGACTTCGTCGGCCAACTCGCGACAGAAATCGAGATATTGTTCGACCAGAAGCACGGCGATGCCGGCCTGGTCACGCAGGTAGCGGATGGCGCGGCCGATGTCCTTGATGATCGACGGCTGGATGCCCTCGGTCGGCTCGTCGAGCACCAGCAGTTTCGGCCGCATCACCAGCGCCCGTCCGATGGCGAGCTGCTGCTGCTGGCCCCCGGAAAGATCACCGCCGCGGCGGCCGAGCATCTGCTTCAGCACCGGGAACAATTCGAAGACATGCGCCGGAATGTTGCGGTCGGCCCGTTTCAGCGGCGCAAAGCCTGATTCCAGGTTCTCCCGCACGGTGAGCAGCGGAAAGACCTCCCTGCCCTGCGGTACGAATGCGATGCCCGACCGGGCGCGGTCATACGCCGCGCTCCGGTCGAGCGCCTTCCCCTCGAAGGCAACGCTTCCGCTCGTCAGCCGGTGGTGGCCGACGATCGATCTCATCAAACTGGTCTTGCCGACGCCGTTGCGGCCGAGCACGCAGGTGATCTTGCCGGCGCCCGCCTTCAGCGACACGCCGCGCAGTGCCTGGGCGGCGCCGTAGTGCAGCGTGGCATTGGAAACTTCGAGCATGTCAGCGCCTTTTCCAGAACCGCAGAAACGACAGATCGAAATGATGGAACTGCACCCGCCAGACCATGCTCATCTCCCCAGATAGACTTCGACGACACGCTCGTCGGCCGACACGAAATCGAGTGTGCCTTCCGAGAGCACCGAGCCCTCATGCAGGCAGGTGACCTTGACGCCGAGCTCGCGCACGAAATGCATGTCATGCTCGACGACGATGACCGAATGGTCGCGGGCGATGTCCTTGAGCAGACGAGCGGTTTCCTCGGTCTCGGCATCGGTCATGCCGGCGACCGGTTCGTCGACCAGAAGCAGTTTCGGGTCCTGTGCCAGGAGCATGCCGATCTCGAGCCACTGCTTTTGTCCATGGCTCAGATTGGCCGCCAGTTCGTCACGCTTGTCGCCAAGCCGGATGATGCCGAGGATGTCATCGATCTGCCGCGTCTCGGCGGTCGAGCGGCGATGGAACAGCGCCGGGAAGATCGAGCGCGGTCCCTTCAGCGCCAACATCAGGTTTTCCTCGATCGTGTGGCTTTCGAACACGGTCGGCTTCTGAAACTTGCGGCCGATGCCCATCATGGCGATTTCGGCCTCGTCATGCTTGGTCAGATCGACCTGGCCGTCGAAGAACACGTCGCCTTCGTCGGGCCGCGTCTTGCCGGTGACGATGTCCATCATCGTCGTCTTGCCGGCGCCGTTGGGGCCGATGATGGCGCGCATCTCACCCTTGTCGAGCACCAGCGACAGATTGTTGATGGCGCGAAAGCCGTCGAAGGAGACCGAGACGCCGTCGAGATAAAGGATCGTGTTCGACTTTGACATGGTCGCTCACTCCGCCGGCTGCGGTTCGGGGTTGCTGGCGGACCAGTTGCCGGGCTTGCTCGCCTCGCTGCGAACGATTTTAGCCGGCGTCGGAACGTCGGGGTCGCTGCCGGCTTCCTCGGCAATCGAAGCTGCTCGCAACGCCCTGGCGTTGCCGCGCCAACTGTCCCACATGCCGATGATGCCTTTGGGCAGCAAAAGCGTGACGGCGACGAACAGCCCGCCCAGTGCAAACAGCCAGAACTCCGGTAGCACGCCGGTGAACCAGGATTTGCCGGCATTGACCAGCAGCGCACCGATGATCGGCCCGACGATGGTGCCGCG
>NZ_RZOL01000190.1:0-11548 GCF_004022985.1 Mesorhizobium sp. M7A.F.Ca.ET.027.02.1.1
CCGGCAATCCGGCCTGCGCCTCGACGGCCTAGCCCATGGGCCGGTTCCTGCAGATCGCGGGTCTGGTCATCGGTCTGGCCGGGCTCATCCTGCAGTTCTGCATCAGCATTCCGGCATCGATGGAAGCCGGCCGCAGCCTGCTTGGCTCAATCATTTTCGTTTTCAGCTTCTTCACCATCCTGACCAACATCGGCGCGGTGCTGGTGTACACGTCGCTGCTGTCACCCACCTTCTATGCCTGGCTGCCGGCCTTTGCAGGCGCGCGGATGCGGGCCGGCGTTGCGGTTTCGATCGCGCTGGTCTTCATCATCTACGCAACGGTCCTGGCACAACTCTGGCAGCCGCAGGGGCTGTTCCTGCTCTGCGACGTCCTGCTGCATTATGTGACGCCGGTGCTTTTCGTGCTGTGGTGGTTGATATCGGGCGCTGACGGCAGGACGCGCTGGAGCGACATTTCCTGGTGGGTGATCTATCCCATCGCTTATCTGGTCTATGCGCTGATGCGGGCGCCGTTTGCCGGCGAGGTGCCCTACCCTTTCCTGGACATCGCCAAGAACGGCGCGACCAGCGTCCTCATCTCGGCCGCAGCCATCACCGGACTTTTCCTCGTGCTGTGCGTGGTCGCCGTCCTTGCGGACCATGCCGTTGCACGCACCAGGGCATCGAGCGTCCGTTAGAACTGTACGGACGTCCTGTCCGCATTTCCCAGGACCATTATCTCCCAAAGCCCGGTTCCCGCTTTTGGGGTCACAGTCAGTCCCAGAACGGCCTGATGCCCTCGCGGTGGGCGTCGCAGCGCGTGACGCCGATATCCTTGAGCTGGTCGTCGGTCATCTCCAGCAGCGCCAACCGGCTGCGGCGGCGATCCAGCAGGTTGTCGATCCATCTTGCCATCGACCTCAGCACGCGCACAAGACGGCTGACAAAACCGCGCTGAGCCGATGGACGTGTGGATTGGCCTGATAATGCAGCGCTCGAATGACGTATTGTCGCGATTGTATTCATTTTCTATCTGCCGAAGTCCTAAATTGTACCCTTTTTTTCACGCGACTGGTATGTATTGACTCATCTATCGGTGCAATATAGAAAATTGTCACCATGACAACTTGGCTTCCCGATCTCACCACCGGCTCCGGGCCGCTGTATCAGCGCCTGGCGGATTCCATCGAAACGGACATCGATCGGGGCGTGATCGCTGCCGGCGCAAAGCTACCGCCGCAGCGCGACCTCGCCTACGACATCGGCACCACCGTCGGCACGGTCGGCCGGGCCTATCAATTGCTGCGCGAGCGTGGGCTGGTGAGCGGCGAAGTCGGGCGTGGAACCTATGTGCTCGGCCAGCGCGCGAAGCCGGATTTTCCGGCTCCGGACGTCGGCGGCGAAGGCACGCGCTATATCGATGCGCCTAAGGGCAAGCTGCGTTTCGACAGCACCGCAGCACCTGATATCGGCCAGGGCGACATTGTCGCCGGAGTCCTGTCGCGCACGGCGCAGGACCATCCGCATGAGATCTCGAGCTACACGCGGGACTTCCCCGACCGATGGTACGAAGCCGGCGCCCGCTGGTTGGCGCGCAATTCGTTTCGCCCGAATGCCGACACCATCGTTCCCACGCTCGGCACCCATGCGGCGGTGATGGCGGCGATCGCGGCGCTCACCATGCCTGGCGACTATATTGCCTTCGAGCACCTCACCTACTCGCAGATTTCCCGCAGCGCCGGCCTGATCGGCAGGCGCACCGCGCTGGTGGCATCGGACGAGGAAGGCATCGATCCGCAGGATTTCGAGCGCGTCTGCGCGCAAAAGCATCCCAAGATGATCTTCCTGATGCCGACGGCGCAGAATCCGACGCTGGCCACCTTGTCGGCGGCGCGCCGCGAGGCGATCGCCCATGTCGCACGCGAATACAACGTCGTCCTCATCGAGGATGACCTCTATGGCAATCTGACCGACGATCCGACACCATTGCTGGCCGAGTATGCGCCTGAACGCACCATCGTCGCGGGCGGCCTGTCGAAGTCGGTCGCAGCCGGTGTGCGCGGCGGCTGGCTTTCCTGCCCGCCCGCCTACCGCCACCGCATCCGTGTCGCCCACAAGATGATGACCGGCGGCATGCCCTTCCTGCTGGCGGAGGTGAATACAAGGCTGGTGCTGTCAGGTCAGGCGGATGAGATACGCAAGCGCAGCATCGCCGAAATCGGCGCCCGCATCGCCATCGTGCGCGAGACTTTGGCCGGCTTCGCGGTCAAGTCGCATGACAGGGTGCCCTTTGTCTGGCTGACCCTGCCCGACCCCTGGCTTTCCGGCACCTTCAAGAACGCCTGCCTGGAGCACGGCGTGCTGATCGACGACGAGGACGAATTCAAGGCCGGCCGTTCCGAGCAGGTTTTCCATGGCGTCCGCTTTGGCGTTTCGCAGCCGAGACAGCGCGGGGACATAGCCGAAGGCGTCGCGGCGATCCGGCGACTTCTCGATGAAGGCCGCGCCGGCTACGACAGCTTCTCCTGACACTGCGTGGCTTTGTCCGGTTTTCCGTCGTTTTTCGTCAATCCATGGGTGTATCGGCCGCAAGGCTTGCGATAAGACGGGACTCAAAATCCCAACGTCCCGGATATAAATCGCCGCCCATGACCATTTCCAATTCCGTGCCGATCACCCCCGAGCTCATTGCCTCACACGGGCTCAAGCCCGACGAGTATCAGCGCATCCTCGATCTTGTCGGGCGCGAGCCGAGCTTCACCGAACTCGGCATTTTCTCGGCGATGTGGAATGAGCACTGCTCCTACAAATCCTCGAAGAAATGGTTGCGCACGCTGCCGACCACCGGACCTCAGGTCATCCAGGGGCCGGGCGAGAATGCCGGCGTGGTCGACATCGGCGACGGCGACTGCGTCGTCTTCAAGATGGAGAGCCACAACCACCCGTCCTACATCGAGCCCTACCAGGGTGCGGCGACCGGCGTCGGCGGCATATTGCGCGACGTCTTCACCATGGGCGCCCGGCCGATCGCGGCGATGAATGCGCTGCGCTTCGGCTCGCCTGACCATCCCAAGACCCGGCACCTCGTTTCAGGCGTGGTTTCCGGCGTCGGCGGCTATGGCAACGCCTTCGGCGTGCCGACGGTCGGCGGCGAGGTCAATTTCGACGCCCGCTACAATGGCAACATCCTGGTCAACGCCTTTGCGGCGGGCCTTGCCAAGACCGATGCGATCTTCCTGTCGGAAGCCAAGGGTGTCGGCCTGCCGGTCGTCTATCTCGGCGCCAAGACTGGCCGCGACGGTGTCGGCGGCGCCACCATGGCCTCGGCCGAATTCGACGACAAGATCGATGAGAAGCGCCCGACAGTGCAGGTCGGCGATCCCTTCACCGAAAAGTGCCTGCTGGAAGCCAGCCTCGAACTGATGGCCTCGGGCGCAGTCATCGCCATCCAGGACATGGGTGCCGCCGGCCTTACCTGCTCGGCGGTGGAAATGGGCGCCAAGGGTGACCTCGGCATCGAGCTCGATCTCGACAAGGTGCCGGTGCGCGAAGAGCGCATGAGCGCCTACGAGATGATGCTGTCGGAAAGCCAGGAGCGCATGCTGATGGTTCTGCGCCCGGAAAAGGAAAAGGAAGCCGAGGCGATTTTCCACAAATGGGGGCTGGACTTCGCCATCGTCGGCAAGACCACCGACGATCTGCGCTTCCGCGTGCTGCACCAGGGGGATCAGGTCGCCGATCTGCCGATCAAGGATCTCGGCGACAAGGCTCCGGAATATGACCGGCCGTGGGTCGAGCCGAAAAAGCCGGCGCCGCTGGCCGCCAATGACATTCCGCAAGCCGACGTTGCCGACGCGCTGCTGAAGCTGCTCGGCGGACCTGACCTGTCTTCGCGCCGCTGGGTCTGGGAGCAGTATGACACGTTGATCCAGGGCAATTCGCTGCAGCTTCCAGGCGGCGATGCCGGCGTGGTCCGGGTCGAAGGCCATGCGACCAAGGCGCTCGCCTTCTCCTCCGACGTGACGCCGCGCTATTGCGAGGCCGACCCTTATGAGGGCGGCAAGCAGGCGGTGGCCGAATGCTGGCGCAACTTGACCGCCACCGGCGCTCTGCCGCTGGCCGCCACCGACAACCTCAATTTCGGCAACCCGGAACGGCCCGAGATCATGGGCCAGCTGGTCGGCGCGGTGAAGGGCATAGGCGACGCCTGCCGCGCGCTTGGCTTCCCGATCGTCTCCGGCAATGTCTCGCTCTACAACGAGACCAACGGCCAGGGCATCCTGCCAACCCCGACCATCGGCGGCGTCGGGCTGATCGCCGACTGGTCGAAGATGGTGCGGACCGGCTTTGCGGCCGAGGGCCAGATGATCCTGCTGGTCGGCGCACCGGCGTCCTGGGGAACGCATCTCGGGCAATCGGTCTATATGCGTGACGTACACGGCCGCACGGATGGCCCGCCGCCGCCGGTCGACCTCGAGCATGAGAAGCGCGTCGGTGACCATGTGCGCGCGCTCATCGCATCCGGCATCGTCACGGCGGCGCACGACGTTTCCGATGGCGGTGTCGCCGTTGCACTTGCCGAGATGGCGATGGCGTCCGGAATCGGCGCCGCCGTTCCCGGTCTTGTCGGCACCGACCCGATCCCGGTCTGGTTCGGCGAGGACCAGGGCCGTTATCTCCTGACGCTGTCGATCGATCCGCATGGCGACGAATGGGACGCCATTCGCAAGCAGCAGGGCGAACTCGGCATCTTCGCGCCGTGGATCGGCTCGACCGGGGGCAGCGCGCTGAAGCTTGGCGACGCCAGGGCAATCCCGGTCAGCGAACTCTCCGCGGCGCACGAAGGCTGGTTCCCCCGCTTCATGGACCAGGCCAGTTGACGAGAGCATGATCCCGAAAAGTGGGAACGGTTTTTCGGGAAACTCATGATCAAGCACAGGAAACTGGCTGCCCGGGCGCTGCTTGCAGTCGTTTTCTGGCCGTCGCTGTTCTTCTTCTGGTTCCTGGGACCATTCGTCTTTTTCCTGCTGTCGACAACCTCAAGCGAGGTGTGCATGCGGCTGGAAACGCGCGCGGAGTTCCTTGCCGCGGCCAATGGCGCCATCCCCATGCTCATCGCCCAGAATCTCATCTACGCGATCCCGATCATCTGCCTGGTTCTGTGGGACCGCCTGGCGCCGGATCCGGCACGGGCAAGGCATATCGTCACCTGCATCAAGCTTTTTGCCAGCGCGGTGGTCGTAGGCGCGTTGTGGGAGTACGGCTCGTCGCTTGTCTGCGACGGTTATGGCCAGGGGTTCTTCTCGCCGGCTTGGCAAATGACGAGCTATCTCCCCATTGTCGGCCTCGTGCTCAACGCGCCGCTTTATGTGCTTGCCTTCAGCCTTGGCCGTGCTTTCTCGACACGCGACGACGTTGCCGAGGATGAAGCAAGCCCACCGGCCTAGTCTTTCTCTGAAGCCGTCGGGCCGTCTTGCCGTTGGTGGGACGAACGGCTTCAATCCGGACCGGAAAGGCTTTAGGCTCGCCCGACTCTCATCTTATGGCCTGACACCGGCCGCTCGAAACAGGATTTTGCCATGGCAATGGACGCCCACGACATCGAAAAACTGATCAAGGACGGCATTCCGGACGCCAAGGTGACGATCCGCGATCTCGCCGGCGACGGCGACCATTATGCGGCCGAGGTGGTGGCCGAGAGCTTTCGGGGGAAAAGCCGCGTGCAGCAACACCAGATGGTCTATGACGCGCTGAAAGGAAATATGGGCGGCGTGCTGCACGCGCTCGCCTTGCAGACCAGCGTTCCCGACTGACCCTTAGCGCTTGGCCCAACACGGCCCATCCTTTGCGCCATTTCAGCCGCGGCGCGGCTAACGTCTTGTTTCGAGCAATCGTTGGGTTTATTTGAAGGGATATGTTTCGAGCCTGACTCCCACAGGCGGGAAAGGATATTCCATGAGCGGTATCAACGACTACATCGACAATGAAGTGAAGGGCAACGACGTCGTCCTTTTCATGAAGGGCACGCCCGGTTTCCCGCAATGCGGATTTTCCGGCCAGGTCGTCCAGATCCTCGACTATATCGGCGCCGACTACAAAGGCGTGAACGTCCTGGACTCGGCCGAACTGCGCCAGGGCATCAAGGAATACTCCAACTGGCCGACGATCCCTCAGCTCTACGTCAAGGGCGAATTCGTCGGCGGCTGCGATATCATCCGCGAGATGTTCCAGGCCGGTGAGTTGCAGACATTCCTCGTCGAGAAGGGCGTCAGCGTCAAAGGCGCCGCCTGATTTCTGTTTTGTGCATGCCCGAAAATCGACGTTGATTTTGGGCATCGAGCACCAGGCACCCGGGGCAGCCCCACCTCGGCAATTTTCATGTCCTGAACCCAGGACCAGGACGAGCCAATGCGCCGGCCCGCCGGCGCATTTTCGTTTGAAAGATCGGACTTGCCGTGGACCAGCCAAAACCAGCGCCGCAATCGGCAAGCAAACTGCCCATTCCGCGCTGGGAGTTCATCGCCCTGTGCGCGGCGCTGATGGCGCTGAACTCGCTGGCCATCGACATCATGCTGCCGGCGCTGCAGCAGATCGGCGCCACGCTCGGCGTCGAAAATGAAAACCACCGGCAGTACGTCATAACGGCCTACATTCTGGGCTTCGGCGGCGGACAGTTGTTCTTCGGGCCGATCTCGGATCGCTTCGGGCGTCGCGCACCACTGGTCGCCGGGCTGGTGATCTATGTCGCCGCGGCCGCGGCTGCCGCCATTGCGCCAAGCTTTGAGACACTTCTGCTGTGCCGGGCCGTGCAAGGCATTGGTGCGGCCGCCACCCGCGTCATCGCCGTATCGATCGTGCGCGATACGTTCGACGGCCGGCGCATGGCCGAGGTGATGTCGCTGATCTTCATGGTGTTCATGGCGATACCGGTCATTGCTCCCGGCATCGGCCAGTTCATCATGCTGTTTGCGACCTGGCATTGGATCTTCGTCACCATGGCCGTCGGTGCGCTCCTCGTCTCGGCCTGGTCGCTGCTGCGCCTTCCTGAAACGCTGCATCCCGAACATCGCCGGCCGTTGACACTCAACTCCATTGTCGGTGGGTTTCGCATCGTGCTCACCAACCGCATTGCGATCTGTTATGCCTTCGCCAGCACCTTCATCTTCGGCGCCATGTTCGGCTTCATCGCTTCGGCGCAGCAGATCTATGTCGACATCTTCAAAGTCGGCGAGATGTTCCCGGTCATCTTCGCAGGCGTCGCGGGCGTGCTCGCCTTCTCCAACTTTCTGAACTCGCGCCTTGTCGGCCGCATCGGCATGCGCCGCCTGTCGCAGAGCGCGCTGCTGCTGTTCCTGGTCATCAGCCTTGCCTGGCTGGTGGTCTCGCTGGAAATGAAGATGCCGCTCTGGCTGTTCATCACCTTCTTTGCCTGCGCCATGCTTCCGTTCGGCGCGCTCGGCGCGAACTTCAACGCGCTGGCCATGGAGCCGCTCGGGCAACTGGCCGGCACGGCGTCGTCGATCCTCGGTTTCATGCAGACGTTTCTCGGCGGCATTCTCGGCACGCTGATCGGCCAGGCCTTCAATGGCACGGTGACGCCGCTGGCCGCCGGCTTCTGCAGCGTGTCGATCGCGGCGCTGCTGATGATCTTCATCGCCGAGCGCGGCAAGATGTTCCAGCCGCAGAACCCGCCCGTTTCAGGGCACATCACCGACTTGCATTAGGATGCACCCTCAAGGGCCGCCGTGAATCGAGGGGCGAGCATACGCCCCGCAATTGCTCCACCCATCCTGTCCGAAAAGGGCAAAGGCAGAGCATCATCGAGTGCCTTGAGGATTGAGGCCACGAAGGCCCGGCTGCGCTGGGCATCGGTTCCCAGATCGGCATATGTGGCGCGAGGCTTGCCGATCAGTGTGCCGTTGCGGCGAAGCGAGAACCGCAGGGTCAGGGACATGCCCGCGGTTCCGGGTGGCGGTTTCCAGCAGGCATAGATAGCGTCCGACATCTCCCTTATCGTATCGACAGGATCGGAACTGCGACAACTGCGCTCCTGCGATCTTGCTTCCTGGGAACTGGTAGACAGAGCGGCGGCAAGAGCCGCGGCGACAAATGCGAACCGGGGTTTCATTCGAGAGCCTCCGGATTTGCGTGAAATTGCACCGCTCCTTCGGCTAACGCAGCGATCAATCCTGTGCCGCCCAGAGCTCGCGGCGCAATTCGTGCCAGCTTTCGCGATCGGGCGCGACAAGCAGGCCGCCGCCGAGATGCGAGGGCAGATAGGTGCTGCCGTCGAAGCGCGCCGCGTGGCCGCCGGCCTCGGCATGGATCAGCACGCCGGCCAGATGATCCCACGGCATCAGCTTGTTGTAGACGACGAAATGGGCATGGCCGCTCGCCAAGAGGCGGTATTCGTGCGCGGCGCAGCGATAGGCGAATTGCGACAGGATCTTTGTCTGGTTGCGCGCCAGCCGCGACCGCTCCGGTTCGGGCATATATTGCCAGGAGACCGAGCCGGTCATTTCCGAGATCGGCGCGGGTGCCGCGACATGCACCTTCTCGATGCTGCCATGCGCATGCCGGATATGGCTGCCGGCGCCTCTGGCGCCGATCAGCCAGTCCTTGCCGACGGGATCGTGGATGATGCCGGCAACCGTCTCGCCCTGGACCACGACCGCCAGCATGACGCCGAACAGCGGCACGCCGGAGGCGAAGTTGAAAGTGCCGTCGACCGGATCGATGACGAAGGCCAGATCGGCATCGCCCAGACCATCGAGCAGTGCCGGATTGTCGGAACAGGCCTCCTCGCCGACGATCATCGCCTGGGGATAGCGTTCGCGCAGCCGCGCGGTGATCAGCCGCTCGGCATTGACGTCGGCTTCGGTCACAAGGTCGGCGGCCGAGGTCTTCTGCCTGACATCGCCATCGCCCAGCCGGCGAAAGCGCGGCATGATCTCGGTCAGCGCCGCCTCGGCCAGAATGCCGGCCAGCCAATCGATCGCGGTGTCGTCAAATGTCATCGGAAGTGTCTTGCCTTGTGGTGAGGGTGTCGTTGAGGGCAGCGAAGTCGAACAGCTTCCTGTCGAGCAGGTGCGATGGCCTGCTGTTCGACAGCGCGCGCAGCATCGTATCCTTGCGGCCGGGCATGCGCTTTTCCAGGTCCTCGAGCATCGCCTTCATGGCGTTGCGCTGAAGACCTTCCTGGCTGCCGCAGAGATCGCAGGGAATGATCGGGAATCGCATGGCGGCAGCGAATTTTTCCAGATCGGCCTCGGCGCAGTAGCTCAATGGCCGCAGCACCATGACGTCGCCGTCGTCGTTGAGCAGTTTTGGCGGCATGGCGGCGAGACGGCCGCCATGGAAGAGATTCATGAAGAAGGTTTCGAGAATATCCTCACGATGGTGGCCGAGCACCAGTGCCGAGCACCCCTCCTCGCGCGCAATGCGGTAGAGATGGCCGCGCCTGAGCCGCGAGCAGAGCGAGCAATAGGTGCTGCCCGCCGGCAGCTTGTCGGTGACGACGGAATAGGTGTCCTGATACTCGATCCGGTGCGCAATGCCGTGGCTGTCGAGATAGTCCGGCAGGATATGTTTGGGGAAATTGGGCTGACCCTGGTCGAGATTGCAGGCCAGAAGATCGACCGGCAAGAGCCCGCGCCATTTGAGGTCAAGCAGCACCGCGAGCAGGCCGTAGGAATCCTTGCCGCCAGACAGCGCAACGAGCCAGCGCTGGCCGGGCTTGACCATCGAGAAATCCTCGATCGCCTGCCGGGTCAGCCGCAGCAGCCGCTTGCGCAATTTGTTGAATTCGACCGAGGACGGCACCTCGGCGAACAGCGGATGGAAGCCGCCTTCGCTGTCGGCGATCGGTTCGATGTCTGGAAGCATGTTCATGGCATGTCGCTTTCAGTGGCCAGAGCGCCGGATTAGCGGACATGACCGACAAAGAAAAGGCCGCCTCGACGGGCGGCCTTTGCTTGGTATCGCAGAACGCGCTCGTTTTAGCGCGAATAGAATTCAACGACCAGGTTCGGTTCCATCTGCACGGCGAACGGAACGTCCGCCAGGCCGGGAATGCGCGAGAAGGTCGCGACCATCTTGTTGTGATCGGCTTCGATGTAGTCCGGCACGTCGCGCTCGGCGAGACCGACCGCTTCCAGAACGATGACCAGCTGCTTGGACTTTTCGCGCACTTCGACGACATCGCCCGGCTTGCAGCGATACGAGCCGATGTTGACACGCTTGCCGTTGACGTTGACGTGGCCGTGGTTGACGAACTGACGGGCGGCGAAAATGGTCGGCACGAACTTGGCGCGGTAGACGACCGCGTCGAGACGCGATTCGAGCAGGCCGATCAGGTTCTCCGAGGTGTCGCCCTTGCGGCGGTCAGCCTCTTCATAAACCTTGCGGAACTGCTTTTCCGAAACGTCGCCATAGTGACCCTTCAGCTTCTGCTTGGCGCGCAGCTGCAGGCCGAAATCGGAAAGCTTGCCCTTGCGGCGCTGGCCATGCTGGCCGGGACCGTATTCACGCTTGTTGACCGGGGACTTCGGGCGGCCCCAGATATTTTCGCCGAGACGGCGGTCGATCTTGTACTTCGCGGATTCGCGCTTGCTCATCGCATTCCCTTTTCAAAACAATACACCCGGAACCTCATGGTCCGGGTGAAGGAAACGCGCCCTCCTCTGGCCTCCGTTTTCGAGACCTGACAGGGTTTTCCCACGCAACGCGGCGGAAAACCCACGGGACACGTCAGTTCAAACAAGATAGTAGAATTGGATTTCCACGCATCTTGCGCACATAAAGAAAACCACCGGGCATTGCGGCCCGGTGTTGGCGCGCTGATTAAACGGAGATTTAACCGGTGTCAAGCTTGTGGCTGGCGTAGGCCATGGCGACGATATAGCGTCTCTGGGTTGAGTACAGTGCCGGATGTGGCGGGAGGTTGCGCCAGCGGCATCAGGAAGGGACCGGAGCAGAGGAGCTACATTCGCATGAAGAAATTCTTCCTTACCCTGACAGGAGCCGCTGTGTTGGCGGGATCCATGGCGGTCCTGACACCGGAGCCGGCGGAGGCCAGGCATTGGCACGGACACCGACATCACCAGGCTTGCCGCATCGTGATCAAGAAGAAGGTTATCTGGCGGCACGGCCACAAGAAGGTCGTACGCTACAAGATCAAGCGCTGCAGCGGGCGCTGGTAGGCTCCTATCCGGTCACAGGCGGCCGACATCAATTCAAAGCCCGCGGTTTTGGCCGCGGGCTCTTTGATTCCGGATGCTTAATCCTTAGTCTTTCGACTTCCTCTCCGGCAGGCCCTTGCGCTTCGTCTCGGCGAATTCCTCGAGCTGCTTTTCGCTCATCGATTCGTACATTCCCTTGGAAGCGCCCTGCAGTTCGCTCTTCTTGGTCTCGCCGCGCTTGGCCGACAGAGCCGCGCCGGCGGCTTTCTGCTGGGCTTTCGAGGTGGCTGGCATGGTTCTTTCTCCCGTTGGAATCTGGAGAAAAACGCAACGACTGCCGTGATGTTCCGCTTCGCAATCACGACATAGCCAGCCCGAAGCCCTGTATC
>NZ_RZOL01000191.1:0-11482 GCF_004022985.1 Mesorhizobium sp. M7A.F.Ca.ET.027.02.1.1
GCAACAATCCGGTGCCGGTAAACGCCCTGCCGGATCTCATCGCCAGCGTCGACGCCGCCGTGCGCAAACTCTCCGGCGAACCGGCAAGCCAGCCGACGTTGCCGGTGCCGGCCGTCATGCCGAGCGTTGCAATATGGCGCTTCAGCGATTTGAACGGCTTGCCGTCGTCAAGGCAGATGATGTGGTCGGGGAACACCGAGCGCTTCGGATTGACGGCCGGCACCGGCAACGTCGGCTGGCTTGCCGGTTCGCCGGAGAGTTTGCGCACGGCGGCGTCGACGCTGGCGATGAGATCCGGCAGGGCGTTTACCGGCACCGGATTGTTGCTGACATAGGCCTGGACGATGGTGGCGGTGAGTTCGAGCAACTTGGATTCCATTACTTTTCTCCTTCGAGTTTCACTGAACTTGGGACTTGTCGGGGATGTTGGGATGCTCGACACCGTCGGTCAGCCACGTCGACTTTATGACTGCGCCTTCGCGAAGCTTGTTCGCCAGTGTCGCCGGCAACGCCGTCTGGACGGCTTGCAGCAGTGCATCGTGTCGCTCTATCGGAACGGCTGAAATGGCATAGGCGGCAAGTCGCACCGCGAGCTCGCCGCAGAAGAAATCATCGTACGGAAGGCATTCGTTCAGAACGACTTCCATGCATGCGCGCAGGGTGTTCTGCGCCACCATCAGGTTCGGGATTTGCGGGTCCTGAAAACCGCCATCCTTCCGCTCACGCGCATCGAGCGCCGGCTGAATGTCATGGCGGACCTTGTCAAATATCCGACGAATGTTCGCGCGGTCCTGCTTGGTCACGGGCATCAGCGCAACCCCGCGATGAGCAGGCCGGCGCCGATGATGGCGACGGCGGCGATTAGGCCATTCAGGATCCGCCGCGCCATGGGCGATTCCGCCGCCGGGCGGTTGGTGCAGTCGTCGCCGCAGCCGCATGTGGGCCAGTTGTGGCAGACGATCCGTACCGTGCCGTGCGGCGGTATGGTGATGCGTTCATAGTCGAGGGGGTGCTGCATCAGCGCAGCCCCACGGCGACGCTGACGAAAGTCAGCGCGAAGGTGAAGGCCGATGCCAGCGCGAGGCGCGTGTGCACGTTGGCCAGGGTGGCGCAGGCGCGGTCGAAACCGCCCTGCCCCAGTTCGGCCAGGATCTGCGATGGTTTCTGGCCGGCATAAAGCTGGCGGGAAATCCACGCTTCCATCTCGGCGGACTGGCCGGCCACCGCGATCAGACGTTCGGCGACGTTCTTCATGGCCGTCAGTCCAGCCTGTGGACGGCGCGCGACTTGGCGAGGTCGGCCGCTTCGGAGCCGTGTTCCTCGATCTGGGCGCGGGTGAAGCTGGAGTGTTCAGCCAAGCTGTCGGCGGTGACCGCCGTGCCGTTCATGCCCATTTCCAGCATCTTGTCGGCCATCAGCTCGACGATGCCTTGGGAGACGACTGCGGGGGATGTCGACAGCGAACCGATGGGCGGATGCTGGAAGGTGATCATGGGTCTTGCCTCCATCGCGGGATTGCGAATGTCGGCTAGTGTGCATTACGCACATCTCCAATGTCAAATAGAAAGTGCATTACGCACGTTTTGACTTTCACAACGCACAGCGACAAGGATATGTTCGCCAGACCCGCCCAAGTTTCACCGTTTAAACACGTTCATTTGGGAGAATTGCGACATGGCCGAGACCTCGATTGAATGGACCGATGCTACATGGAACCCGGTGGCTGGATGCACGATCCTCACCGCCGGGTGCACCAATTGCTATGCTATGCGAATGGCTGCGCGGCTCGAAGCTATGGGACAGCCAAAATACCAAGGTCTCACCCGCAAAACGGGTGGCCGCGCAAAATGGACCGGCAAAGTCGTGACCGATCCGAAGTCTCTCGGCATCCCAGCTACCTGGTCGAAACCGCGCAGGGTTTTCGTCAATTCCATGTCGGACCTGTTCCATGTCGACGTCCCTGCCGACTTCATCCGCCAGGTCTGGTCAGTGATGGAGGAGACGCCGCGGCATACCTATCAGATACTGACCAAGCGGCCAGAGATCATGGCGAGCGTCCTGACGCGCGGCGACTTCCCAGTCCTCTCTAATGTCTGGCTTGGGACCAGCGTGGAAGATAGTCGCGTGCTTGATCGCCTCGACGATTTGCGCCGCGTGCCTGCAGCGATACGCTTTGTTTCGCTCGAGCCGCTGATTGGTTCTGTCGCCGGCGCCAACCTAACAGATATCCATTGGGCGATAGTCGGCGGCGAATCGGGGCCGGGCGCTCGCGACATGGATCCGCGCTGGGTCGATGAGATAGAAGGCATGTGTCGGAGAAGCGGAACGGCGTTCTTCTTCAAGCAGTGGGGCGGTCGCAACAAGAAGGCGACAGGCCGGACGTTGAATGGCCGCACCTATGATGAGATGCCTACGTCAGCGAGCCTTTAAAATGTGATTTCCAATTTTCGTCGCTAAGCCAATTGCCTTTGGCTCGGGATTCGATATCGCGAGAAACAGGGAAAAGCTCGGAACCTTCCGATCGCTGCGCAGCCGTCGAGGCGGCAAGACCTTAGGAAATAGAGACCTCAGTCGTTTGCCGACGAATTCCTCCATTGCCGCCACGTCAGCAATACGTTGATGGGTCTGATCAACCTGCCCCAGAAGATCGATTGTGACATCTCGATGGTACCAGGCATCCTCCCATTCCTCGGTGCCGAGCATCCGCGTAATAGCAGCTCGTTTCTTTGGGGACAGATGTTTAGGATCGTGAGAGGCTTGTCGGAATAATCCCGCCAGGGAGACCAAATACCAGACGTCAATAGCTTCGGTTGCCCTGATCATCTCTAGAGTGCGCCACTCTACGTTCATGCCGTAGGGGTCAAGAAACATAACCGCCCTTTTCCCTGCCCATCGCTTCGCAGCCAATTCGGCCTTAATCGCTTCGTTCGCGTCTCCCCTGACCACGTCAATCAATCGGGTCGGATATTCAGCTCTAAGTGCCTCCAGTGCGGTGCAATGAGCTTTCTTCTTGTCCATGAAAATGACGCGATCAAAGGGCGGCGAAATATCAAGAGCGATGCGGGCCGAACCTCGGCGGCGCTCAATCTTTTCTTCAATTTCAGGAAGCCAGTTCCGAGCTTCGACACGCTTGTGTTTTATCGTTCTCTCGCCCGTGCCGGCGAAGGCATCAATATACCACAGCTCCGCAAATTTCGATCTCAAGGCTGTAGTGAAGGCTCCAAGATACTCTTCTACCAGCGACAATTTCAGGTCGGTTGATAGGTTGCCAAATTCGTGGTCGGCAGTCATCCATCCCCCAAAAGCCAGCTCTAACGCTATGCGGTTTTTAATCTCAACTGGCCTTGAATGCCGCCCTGCTTGCCGACCTTTTTCAGTGACGACGGCGGCAAGACCGCGAATAGCTCACCGATCCATTCGAGGGTGACGTTCTCGATCGGCAAGGCGTTCCATGACGTGAGTGTGACGCCACCTTGGCCCCGCGTAATTGTCTTTAGAAAGCGGCGCCCATCTGTGGTTCGCACCGCAGCCTCTTCTCCGTAGAAAGACTCGAGCGGCTTCTTCTGCTCTCGGTAAACGATAATGACAGCATCGTGTTTGAACACCGGCATCATCGACTCCCCTCGCACTTTGAAGGCAATCATGTCGTCAGGAAGTGGAAATGGGATCTCTATCTGCTCCAGACCTTCCGGAGGCACCTGCTCGTAGTCAGGTTCCACCTCGGCACCGGCGCCGAGATATCCCATGACAGCTACGCTTTTTGCGCTTCCCGGGCCATCTCCCTCACCAGTGAGAAGCCAGCCCTCGCCTACCCTATAGGCCTTGGCGTACTTTTCCGACGCGCGGCCGATGCCGCGCGTTCCGTTCTCATGCTGAGCGTACGTATCATAGCTCCAGCCGAAGTATTTGGCTGCATCCTTCGCAGTCGCAAACCCGCGCGCGATCCTAGCTTGCTCGAGCCGCTTAGCGAACTCTGGTCGATCATCAAAATTCATGATGTGCAAAAAGCACGGTTCTGATGTGCGTTTCGACTTGACACTCTGGTGTGCGTTATGCACATAACTCTCCCATGGATGACGCAATCGACATCAAGGAGCTTCGGGATCGCATTGGTTGGTCGCAGGACCGGCTGGCATCGTTCCTGTGTGTGGACCGCTCCAGTGTCTCCCACATGGAAAACGGACGGCCAGCGCGCGGGCCTGTCCTCCGACTGCTCCGGATGCTTGTCGAGGCAGCCAAGACCGGCGACGCCGATGAACTTTTCCCGGATTTATCCTCTCCCTGTGCGCAGGCTGCAGTCGAGATCACAGCATGAGCCCGCGTCTTTCCTCTCCTGCCCTTGCCGATCGTGGCGCTCGGCTTGCCGGCGTCGGCTTCACCGAACGCCTCGTGCCGCGCCAGGCAGGCGCCGTCGATTATGAATTCCCCGCTGCGCCGGTTCCCCAAGAGCCAGACCGCGCAGAGCCTGCCGCGCCGTCCGCACCCCTCCCGGGCGGCGCGGCTTTTTCTCGCTTCACCGAATCCTCGTCCGTGGGGGCACGTGACGTGGGTGAGAGCGCGCCGGCAGTTGATGCCTCTTCGGCCGGCGCGCCTGATCTTTCCCGCAATGCGATCCTGCTGCCCGACCACGTGATGGTGCTGGTACGCGCGGTCGCCGCCTATGAACGGTGCACCAATCAGCGCGCCGTCGCGCTGGCGCTGACCGAATACGCCACCATGATCGGCGCCGGGGTGTTGGCCCGTGCGATGGCTGATCTGGATGACGATCTCGCCGAAGTCCCTGCGCATGCGCGCCGGGCGGCAAACCGATTTCGAGGTGGCGGACCATGAGTGCATCTGCTTGCGGGCTTCCATGAACTGACGCCCGCACACTGAACCCTTTGAAACTGTCCCACCACGGGAAACGGCGGAGTGAATTCCCGCCGCGTGAAAGCTTTTGCCTGAGGAGGCCCAATTGAGCGAATTCACGACACGCTGCCAGCTGCGTCTGCTGGCCGCGCAGCACGATCTCGTCGAGGCCTGCGGCGGCATCGCCCGCGTCATGGAAAAGACCGGCTATTCCAAGGGCCAGGTCGGCCGCTGGAATGGCGGCCTCGACCGCGACCTGATGTCACTCAGCGTGGTGCTGACGCTGGAAGAGGATTGCGGCCGGCCGTTCGTCACCGCCGTCATGGCCGAGTTCCATGGCCGCTACCTGACCGATGCGACCGACGGCGGCAGCCGCGTCGCCCACCTCGAGGAGCAGGTGGCCGGGCTGGTCGAGCAGGCCGGCAAGCTTGTGGTCGAGACGGTGAAGGCGCGCGCGGACGGCATCGTCACATCAAACGAAGCCACCATCCTGCGCGCCATCAGCTCGAAGATTGCGGGCCTTACCGCATCGATCGATGACGCGCTTGCCGGCGTCCAGGCCGCCGGCGGGCTGAAGGTTGTGGGAGGCGCATGATGGCCAGCCTTGCCCGCCGCGACCCCGAAGAGCGCGCCGACAGCTTTTACCGGTTCTCGGTGAAGTGCGACCGGCTGACGAACCTCAAGATCGAAGCCGCCGCGCGCAAGGCGGGCATGACGGTCAACGGCTTCGTGCAGCGGCATTTCGAAACCATCCTGGCCGGGCCGGTGGCCCCTACCGCAGACATTCCGGAACGCTTTGACGCGCCGAGCTTCGCCAAGCGGCACGGCGTAACCATCCAGACCGCGAACCTGTGGTTCTCGCTGTCGACGCATGCCCATAACGGGCTTGTGCAGCGCTCGCTGAAGGATCTCGCAGCGGATGTCGGCGTCCACCGGGCTGATCATCTGATCGACCGGTTGATCGTCGCCGGCGTGATCGAGGTCGTCGCACCATCCGCCGGGCTTCGGCCCGCCATCTATCGCGTCATCAGCGAGGGCTGATGCGCACGCCCCTCCTCAACCCTGAAAGGACTGGACCATGAGCCGCGTGCTCCGCACCTTCCGTGAAATGCTTGGCCTGCTGTCGCGTGGCGATTTCTCGCGCCACTGCGACAAGCTGCTGAACGAAGCCATCCTGGCGGTCGAGGAATGCCCGGCCGACAAGTGCAAAGCCGAGATCATCGTCAAGATCACGCTCGACTATGAGCTTGGCCGCATCGACATCAAGGCCGATGCCAAGTCGAAGCTGCCCGACACCGTCAAGTTCATGAAGACGCCCTTCTGGTCGATCGACGGCCAGCTCTCGGTCGAGCACCCCAATCAGATCGACATGTTCCGTGCGCCGCGCACGGCTGCCTCGCGCGACAGCGAGGACGAAGACGCCGACGAGGCAGCGTCCGCCTGATCTTGCCATCTGCCGCAACCCTGAAAGGAACGTCTCATGCCCGGTAATGAAAAGGCACCGATCGATGCGCACGGCATCGAACTGGTCACGCAATTGGCTATCGAAGCCGCCTCCGCCTCGACCGTTTCCATCACCACCGGCGGTCTGGGCGACGGCCTGCCGTCAAGCCTGTCACTGGCCTTCGAACGCAAGGGCCAGGCGTTCAAATCGATCAAGCCGCTGATCGAGGAGTATCGCACCGCGCCCGACCGCCGCAAAGGTACGGCCACGGTGGAGACGCTGGCCAGCTTCATTGCCCTGGTCGACCGTCACAAGGATGATAACTCGGCATTGTTCGGCAAGACCGTCTGGCCCGACCCAAAACTGACCGCCGTGCTCGACTACGACAAGGAAGGCGTGCCGGCTCGCAACCGGTCACACCGCATCGTTTACGCCTTCCCGCTGACCGACGAGTTCAAGGCCTGGGTGGCGACCAACGGCAAGCCAATGGAGCAGGAGCCCTTCGCGGCCTTCCTCGAGGAGCACGCGGCGGAACTCTCGGCGCCGACCGCCGGCGAGGTCAGCGAATATGAGCGGCTGTTCGGTGAAAAGATGGCCACGCCTTCGGAAGTCGTGGCCTTGTCGCGGCATCTGGAAGTGTTCGTCGCCGCCCGCGCCAAGCAGGGCATCCGCCTGCAGACCGGCGAGCGCGTTGTTGAATTCTCCGAAGAGCACCAGAACGCCAAGGGCGAAGCGATCGTCGTGCCCGGCGTGTTCATGGTGTCGGTGCCCGCCTTCGTCGATGGCGACGCTGTGCGCATCCCCGCGCGGCTGCGCTACCGCGTTTCTGGCGGCAAGGTGCTCTGGCTTTACCAGCTCTACCGCTGGGAATTCTACCTGCGCGAACAGGTCGGCCATGACCTGAAGCAGGCCTCCAACGAAACCGGCCTGCCGGCCTTCGAAGGCACGCCGGAGGCCTGATGTCCAAGGCGGTCTCCATAGTTGCGGACGCGCTGCTGCCGTCTCTTGTGAAAGAGGCGGCGGCGGCGCTGTCGCGTGCCAGCAGTGCCGCCGAGGTGCTGGCCGCGCGCGACATGGCGACGGCAATCTACGACGCGGCCAAGCGCTCGGCCCGCCTGCAGAGGGCAAAAGCCGCGCATGACGAACTGGTTTCCGCGACCTATCGCGTGCAGGCCGATTCGCTCGAAATCGAAAGCATGGCCAAGCGCCGGCTTGCCGATGAGTTCGACGCCGCGCGGCCTGCCGAAGCAAGCCGGGGTGGCCGCCCGAAAACCGTTCCAGCCGCGAACGGTTTCACCGCCGCAGAAGTCGGCCTGTCGCGCAAGGAAGTGTTCGAGGCGCGGCAGATGCGCGACGTCATCGAACAGGATCCGGGTATCGTTCGCCGCGCGCTCGACCAGATGCTTGCCGCCGGCAGCGAGCCGACGCGCGCCGGTCTGAAGCGTGCCGCGAACCTGCGCGCAGCCGTCGGCACCGACAGTGCTACCGCCGCCGAGCGTGGCAATAATCTCTATGAGACGCCGCCGGAGGCGATGCGCACGCTGCTGTCGTTCAAGCGGTTCACGCCTAAGGTATGGGAACCGGCCTGCGGCAAGGGCGCGATCTCGCGCATGCTGGAGGATGTCGGTTACGAGGTCGAGCTAGCCGACCTGGTCGACTACGGCACGGCCGACCGCCACGGCGAGGTGCAGCGTGTTGAGAATTTCCTCACCAGCTCACCACGTGGGGAGGATCCGGAACGTCCCGACATCGTCACCAATCCGCCCTATGGCACCGACCTCAACGCCTTCGTCGCGCACGCGCTACGCGCACACCGCCCGCGCCGTATGGCGCTGCTGCTGAACCTCAATTTCCTCTGCGGCTTCGACGATCCAGACCGCTGTTTTGCAATGGATGAGATGCCGCCGGCGCGCGTCTACGTGTTCAGTCGCCGCCTGCCGATGATGCATCGCGTTGTCTATGACGAACTATCGCGCGAGACGCGCGAGTGGGACGGCCCTGCAGCCTCCAGCCGCATGAACACCGCCTGGTTCGTCTGGGAATTGCGCGAGGTGATGGGCGTCGAGACTTATGACGGCCCGACCGAGATCATGCGCATCGACTGGAAAGTGTTCGAGCATTCCAAGCCGTGCGGTCCGCTCAATGTCATGCCGGTTGCCGCTGTAGCGCCGAAGCGCCGCGCCAGGAAAGCGGTGCCAGCATGAGGGCGTTAGTAGAAAATGGAGTCGTCGACCGTCTCGTCGTCATCGTCTGGCCGACCAGCGTGAAGCTTTGTCGACCAATCCATATCTGGAATGTCGCTCCGGGGTGGGCGGTTGGGGTTGAACCAGTTCTTTCCCTCCCTGAGATCTGGGAAATTGTGCGGACTGGTGACCTTGCAATCGCTGAAGTCGCATCCAACGAGCTCACTTCCGTAAATACGTCGCCCGTCGATGCGAAGGATCGCGGCGTCCTTCACAAAGCAATTCCTCATATCGGCGCACCAAAAATCAACGTGCCCCTCGAAGATTCTGACGTGGTCGAATCTGTAGTTCGTGGCTCCGGCTTCGCTGGGAGTCAGTTCGATGCCAGAGAAATATCCGCCGGTATAGTTGACCCCCAAAACGCCGCTGATCAGCTCAAATCGAACATCGTCTTCTGGGTCGTAGTGCTCAGTCTCGAAATGGAAATTAAGCGTCCTGTTGGCGAATCTCTTCGACTTTTTGTGGATCAGCTCGAGTGCGGTGATTGCAGACATGCCTACCTGATCGCTGAACACCCCGTTCTGTCTTTGCTGGATATAGTCCGCGAGGATATCCATGGCTTGAACGCCAAATTGATTATCCGTTCCCTCGCCAACAGCTCGAAGGGACGCAATCCCCGCAGCAACTCTTGCAGGCTTGTCAGCCTCAGCTATCAGCTCAGCGCCCTTCTGAAGCAGGGCGGCAAGATTGCTGTTCTCCGTGGCTACGATCTGGGCGGAAAGCTTGTCCAGCTGCCTGCGCTGAGCATCAACCTGCTGGGTTGCCAGCAGCCCGCGCCAAACGACAGTGCAAAAGGTGATCAATCCGGCGCCTATGAGCCCCAACTTGTAGACGATGTCGATGCGCTCGCCGATTGCAGCAGTGCTACCCGCAAACAGCGCTATCAGGGTTCCGATCGCGACACTGAAAAACACCAGTGCAGCAACCGTAATGGCGATCTGAAACCACAGATCATCACGTCGCAACATCTCGTCGAATTTATTCATGATGCCCCTCTGCGGAACAACATAAGTACTTCGCAAGACGATTGCCAAGGTCTTAGACTTGCGAGGGTGGCATGACGTCCGATCCCTCGATCCTTCGTGCCATGACCCGCCTGCGCAAGGCGCTGGAAAAGCGCATGCGCATCGACGATCGCGCCGAGGAACTGGCCGCGCGCGAAAAGGGCCGACCGATCCGGGCGGGCACGCTGGCGGCCTATGACACTGCCGCGCTCGGCCGGAAGCTGCGCCCGATGCTGGAATATGACGGCCGGGGCTGGCGGGCGCTGGCTGACGAGATCGGCGTGACCTCGCCGGACCTGTCGCGCGTCATGGCAGGGCAGGACATCGCCGCACAAAAGGTTTTCGCGATCTGCGACTGGGCCGGGCTCGACGCCCGCGCCTTCTATCGCGCGCCAATCGGCGCGCCGCCGCCGCGCAAGCGCCCAAGGCGCAGCCGGCTGTTTCACGGGAAAAGCACTGAAACAGGAGTTCGCGCGTGACCGACACCATGCTGCCTATCCTGCGCCAGCTCTACGATGCCGACGGCGACCGTGCGCGGGCCGACACCCTACTCCGCATGCCCGATTCCGTGGTCCTCAAATATCACGAGGTCATCGCCGCCGCCTGTCGCCGGGCTGGGTTCGAAGCCGGCTGGAACTTCGTCGCGCTGCGGGTCTCGCTGGGTCTGGCCGTGCGCGATGCCGCGGGCATGCCGCCCTCCGATCTCGCCGCCAGTGCCGAACTGTTCCGCGCCGGCCTTGCTGACTTTGTAGGAGGCGCTTCATGACCGCTCTCGGCAGACAGGTCGATCCGCTGGCCCGCGCCTTGGCACCGGTGGTGCGCGAAATGCTGATGGCGGAGGTCGAGCGCATCGCGGCAGCAATCCCCGCGGCAAAGCCGAGGACAATCAGCAAGGCCGATGACGACATCATGGAGGCGTGTCGCCAGGTGGCCGGCGCGGCCGACCGTTTGGCGCAAGCGAAGTTCGGCGCCGGCGAGATCGCCGCCCGCAAATCGCTGGAACGGGCCGCGAAGGTCTTGGGCCGCGCCATGCGCAAACATGGGCGCATGCCATGAATGCCCCGCTACGGTCCCAGCTTTCGCCCGATGCCATGCGGCTGAAGGCGATCAAAGCCAGCCTCGAAGCGATTGCGCCGGCCAGCTGGACGCGCGCGATCGACGACAGGGGCGAGATGGTCGAGGCGCGCGGCGCGTTCGGCGAATTGATCGTGCTGACGCGCTTCGATGCGGCGTCGGTGGAGGAGATCGAGTTCATCGCCAGCTCGCCGGATATGGTGGCCTTCCTGCTGCGGCTGCTCGACGAGGCGTTCGGCAAGATCCGCGACTTAAGGGGCGAGCCGGCGCCACGCCGCCAGGCCGAGCAGCGCGGCCAACCGGCGGCGAGCGACGTCAAGAACTTCGCCGCCGAGTGCGGCATGAAGTGCCAGGAGCCGGCGTTCAAGGTGTTCCTGCATGAGCGGCACGGGCTGGAAAAGCCGCTGACCGACGACCGCGTGGCGCAGAAGGTGCGCAGCCTGCTCGGCGTGCAATCGCGAAAAGAACTGAACAATGGCGGGGCGGCAAGCGAAGCGTGGATAGCGCTGCGCGCCAGTTTCGCCGCATGGCTGAAGGCGGAACGATGACACTGTTGAATTTCGAAGCGCCGTTCTTGTCGCAGGCCGATTATCCGCCGCTGATCATGGACAGCTTTGCCGGCGGCGGCGGTGCCTCGACCGGTATCGAGATGGCGCTCGGCCGCTCGCCCGACATCGCCATCAACCACAATCCGGCGGCGCTGGCGCTGCATGAGGCGAACCATCCGGAGACGCTGCATCTGTCGGAAAACGTCTACAAGGTCGATCCGCTCGACCATGTTGCCGGCAAGCATATCGGCCTTGCCTGGTTCTCGCCCGACTGCAAGCATTTTTCCAAGGCCAAGGGCGGCAAGCCCGTCGAGCGCAACA